>JAYQWI020001544.1:0-4623 GCA_035871815.2 Candidatus Parabeggiatoa communis | reverse complement strand
TAACACATCGATTGAAAAGAAAACTCATAATTTAACAAAACACAGTTTCCTAAATGGCACGCTTCACAATGAGAGGCTGTTATCAGTAACACAAGATAGACAGGTTTTGTGGATAGCCTCAAATGCGTGCCACTTTAATTCAGCAATCTAAAACGTTGTTGATTTTATTAAATAAAAAACAGTCACTTATCATTTATGCTTTCCTGTCTCGTCTGAAATGGACGCGACTTTTGTTAGTTTTTAGCTCACTTGCCCACTACAATAATGTCTATATTGGTTTGTAGAGACTTCTATCAGAAGTTTTTAAAATTTCTGATGTTTATAAAAACAGAATAGGAGAATGAGCCAATGAATGAGGCAATGGAAAAAAATGAGTTCCCAAAAAAAAAGGGGCCAATAAAAAATGGGCCAATAAAAAATTTTTTCATTTTTATTGGATCGCTTGCAGGGCTTGTAGGTTTTATATCGGGTGTCCTTGGAATTTATCAATTTGCCAAAGATAATCCTAAATTCTTTCCTAGTATTATTGAGAAAGTTCAGAATTTGTTTCCCCAAGAAAACACCGAAACTCAGATGAGCGAACCAGATAAAAAGAAGGATTGTGAACCTAGTGATCCACATCCAGATTGTAACAAGCCAAGTGAGCAAAGCAAATAACAAGACGGATTGTAGTAAGGTTGCTTTATATCAAGATGGAATCAATTATGAAATAACTCAGAAATTCAAAAATAACTGATGGGTGTGATTCGTTACTTTTGCTAATGAATTTAATATTGACAACTTAGCGCCTATCAGTTTTTATAACTCATTGTTGTTCAGTTGCGATACAATAATAAAAATACCACCATCCAATCCTCAAAGCAAAATAATTTTGCTTGACAATTGTTGACAAATCATTATTTTTTAGCATCAGCAACACCAACAAAAGCATTTAATTTATTTTTCCAAAATACGACATCTTACACAGAGAGTTATTTACAAACTTTTAAAGAGGTTTTGAAAAATGCCACAAATTTTTTTATTCGCTTTGGCATTACTCATCATCCCCCACCAAGCCAGTGCAGTTGAACTTGGTATTGTCACAGGTAGTGAAAAGGGGACTTATTATGAAATAGGTCAAAATATCAGCAAGTTGGTTGCCCGTCGTGGCATCAATCTAACAGTTGATTCTGCTAAAGGCTCATTTGAGAACATCTTGGCTATCTATAAAAAACCGGATGTTGAATTAGGCATCGCACAATCAGATGCGCTTAAATGGTATTTAGAACGTAAGGTGGATGTAGATGAAAGCCTGAAACAAGCTGCGAAGAAAGTCAAGATCGTTTTTCCTCTTTACAACGAAGAAGTGCATCTACTGGCAAATAAGCAGATAAACACCTTTTCGGATTTGGAAGGAAAAGTGGTGTCAATTGGTGAAAATGGTAGCGGCTCCTATTTGACAGGCAGTTTATTGCTCACAGATATGCGAGTAAAAATTAAGCAATTCGATGAAATTAAGGCGATTCAAGCGTTGCTTGATGGTGATATTGATGCCATGTTTTATGTCGCGGGGTATCCAGTGAAATTATTTCAGAATATCGCTCCAAATGGCAACTTGCATTTAGTGCCTATCACGCCATCTGACAATTACCCTATTATTTCGACAATACCGGCCCAGACTTATCCTTGGCAAACTGAAAAGGTCTCTACCATTGCAGTTAAGGCTGTTTTAATCACCTACGATTATAATGGAGCAAAGTGTAAAAATGTGGGTCGTTTAGCAAAAATCATGTATAACAATCTGGATTGGTTGAAACGAAAAGGCCATGAAAAGTGGAAAACGGTCGATTTTGATGATTTCCAATTTGATCCT
Source organism: Candidatus Parabeggiatoa communis (assembly GCA_035871815.2). Classification (GTDB taxonomy): domain Bacteria; phylum Pseudomonadota; class Gammaproteobacteria; order Beggiatoales; family Beggiatoaceae; genus Parabeggiatoa; species Parabeggiatoa communis. The sequence continues at coordinate 2,771 of JAYQWI020001544.1, read as the reverse complement.
CAAAGGATATGGGAGCAATCTGTGTGCGTCAAGAGACAGGTTAAATAATAATTAAATAATACAAACACATTTCTAAAAAAGGGCCAAGCTTTTCGTTCCTGTTATTTATCAGTCAAGCTCATAAGAAATGATTTGATTTCGCTTGTTACTTCGTTTCTGAGGCTTAAAGCGAAAACCGTTATACCCTTTAGAATATTTTAGCTTCTAGCCAATCGCTTTAGTAGTCGCTATTGGCTTTTTTATTGGCATTTTACAAGTGACTCTTATCAGAAAAACTTTTGAAATGCCTACTTATTTCTTTCTTTGTCTGGAGGACAATCAATGGATTTTAAAATCACTCATTTTCTATCTCAACTCAAAACGTTTGACGTTGCGACTTTCCTTATTGGGCTGAGTCTACTTTTCGTTAATAGTTCCAGTTTGCTGGCGGCCGAGCAAGTTTCGCCTTCAAAAAGGCTTTTTGTTAATAGTTCCAGTTTGCCAACAACCGAAGAAGTCTCGCAAACTTCAAAAACGCCGATAGAGATTTCTATCATCTACGCCCCAGAGGAAGAAGTCTATCTCGTTGATGCCATTGCACAATTCAACCGTGCCTACCGCAAGGGCTACAATCCGGAGACTGGGAAACCATTAGCCAAAGAGGAATATCCCATTTTTGTTAAGGGTGAATCTGGTTCATCAGGTACAGTTGCCGATGCGATCATCAATGCCATCATCGCGCCTAACCATGACAATGTCGCTAAACCCACGATTTTCTCGCCTTCGGTGAGTCATTGGCTTATGCTGGTTAATTATCACACGGGCAGATCAATCTTTAATTTGGATGAGAGTCCAGCAACGGCTTTAGCACCCGTCGTGATAGCCATTTGGGAAAGTCGCCTTGAAGCGATTAAGGCAAAAAATGGGGATAAACCTGTTGGTTGGGAAGAATTGTTAGCGGTGTTTAATTCACCCAACGGTTGGCTTGATTATGATAAAGAGATAAAGCGCAAGACTGTTTATTATGGTCACACCGATCCCTTTGTCAGTTCAACTGCCTTATCAACCCTGATTTCTGAGTTTTATGCCAGTGCCCGCTACCATGGTAATAATCCAAAATTGAGGCGTTTAGGATTGGCAAAAGTCGAGAATGACAAAATACAACAAGGGGTACGCGGTATTGAAAACTTAATTCGTCACTATTCAGCTAGGACGACAGAATTTAAGGAGTATATTGCGAAAGGGCCAGATTACCTTGATTTTGTTGCCTTGGAGGAGAATGACTTAATCTATATCAATCAAGGTAAAACGAATTATGAGCCGCCAGAAAAATTAGTTGCCCTCTACCCCAAAGAAGGCACCTTTATGCATGAACATCCTTTTGCTATTCCTAAAGCACCTTGGGTAAACAACGAGCAGCGTGAAGCGGCGAAAATATTCACGCAATTTATTCTCAGTGAAACTATCCAAAGAAAGGTTTTAGAGCATGGTTTTCGCCCCGCTAATGATAATGTCACCGTGGGCGATCCGATCACGCCAAAATATGGCGTTGATCCAAACCAACCCGAAGCCATTTTGAAGGTGCCAAGCCCAGAAGTTATAGCGACTATACAAGAGAGTTGGCAATTGGTCAAAAAACAGACAGATGTGCTGTTAGTGATTGATACTTCAGGCTCAATGAGTTCTGAGAATAAACTTGAGCAAGCTAAAAAAGCGGCTCAAGTCTTTTTGAACAAGATGCCATCACAAAACAGGGTAGGATTGATAAGCTTTAATGGCAATGTTGAATTGAGGATGCCACTTGACTATTATGAGGTGAATCATGATCGCCTTCGTGAAGAGGTGGCAAAACTCAGTTCGTCTGGCACCACATCTCTCTACGATGCGATTTTGCAAGCCTTTGAAATACTGAAAACAGCGGACAGCGACGATCTGAAACGAATTCATGCCGTGGTGGTGTTGAGCGATGGGCAAGATACCTCCAGCAAAGCGACGAAAAGAAGTGTAGTCGATCTCATTAAGGTGCGTCGTGAAGGGCGTAGTCCAGTCATTGTGATTCCTGTGGCTTATGGTAGCGATGCCGATATCCGTACACTTAATTCCATTGCCCGCAATAGTGCGACTCGTCTTCAATCAGGCGATCCAACAAATATTCAAAAAATATTTGGGATTATTGGAAGTTATTTCTAATAAAAAGGAAATGGGTATTGGAGTGGGTGGTTAAAGCTGGTGCAGGATCGCTCCAATATCCAGATCACCCACCCTGCCAACAGCTAAAGCAGTTGGCTAAAAGCTAAACTCCCCTTCGTGGGACTAAATAAAATAATTTTGCGGTTTTTGAAGTAAGTGTAAATACTCCGACCAGCAAACTTTTGCACTCCACCAGCAAACTAAAGTTGGAACGTAAAACCGCAAAATAAATTTTGCACTCCAATTAACAATTCAAAACGGAAAACTATCCTCCTCATCACTTTCTTCCTCATTACATTTTCCACACTCTTTCAATTCGCCTTTGTCAACTTGTGGTGATATAGGCTGGTCGAAATAACGGTATGACTGTTTGATAATGTCTTTGGCGCGATTTTTTATTCCTCTTTTCCAATAGCTTATCACTCCCCGATTCTACGCCTATAAATATCCCTTCAGAACCTGCTTCTGCCATCAATTCAATCGTTTCTTCATAAATAGTACAACGGATTTGCGGATTAAACGGATTGATTCAATGCGGGCAATAATCCGTTGAATCCGTCAATCCGCGCCACGACAAGAGGTTATACTCAATGTGCGACTCT
>JAYQWI020001543.1:0-3595 GCA_035871815.2 Candidatus Parabeggiatoa communis | reverse complement strand
TGTCTAAATATACTTGATAATTTCTACCAAAAAAAGCATACTACCTAATCCCTTAATTATAGTCTAAAGAAAAAGGGGCCAGGCTCGAATTATTTTTGGACACGTCTTTTCTGCCCCCATTTTTCTTATGTAAACCATGCGGCCAACTTGGCTACGCTATCAATAGAGTCAGCAACATAAGCCAACTCACACAACTATTTTAAAAATTACCTCCTTTAGTTAGTGAATGAATACAAAGAAATCAACACCTTTGAGCCACGCGGCCCACTTAGCGATAATTTCCATAAGTCACCAAATAGCCAAATTCAACGTTGGCTATCGCAAAGGTTGTATCCCGTGAGTCGTGCATAAACAATAATATCTTTCACCACGATATTCCTCATCATCAATACTAACGATACAAGTAGTCTCTTTCCAACGGTTGTAGCCCACGAGCCACTCTCCGTCTCTGCCTTTCCTAGTCGTACAAACGCTGATTGGTTTTCTGTCTTTATGATCAATGCCGCCCATGATGACATACATTTCCCTTGCTTTACAAGTCATCGGGCAATCCAGTTGTTGACGAGCTGCTAGCCAATTTGTCGCTCTAAAATCGCCTTTTGCTACAGCCACCGGCAACAGGCCCAAAGTCAGGGCCCCTGATAAAACGACTAAGGATAACTTCTTATAAAAATTTAACATCAATTCTCTTTCATAAATAATTGGTTATGTCACATTTTGCCTATAAGCGAGTACTCAAAGGACACAAAACGTTATGCTCAGAATCCCCGCCTTTGTATAATACATTTAAATTCCTCTTTTAGAGTATCATTGATAAATTCCACATTTGGATCAATACTCAATATTCTTTTAATACCGCTCCCATACCCACTATAAGGTAAAATCGTTTTAGAAATGGAATTTAATATTGGGTTTCTATGTATTCAATACCTTCGCCAAATTTATATCAATTTTATGTGGTTATTATATTGTCAAACGAGACGCACAGCCGTGCGCCTAGACGCTATTTTTGCGTGTCAGCGCGAAAGGTAAATGAGTCCTTATTCTCCATTAAAAATAGGTTCTGGTTTTCGCGCAGCGGATTTTAATTCATAACTTATTGATTTTAAAATTAAAAGAGAAATTAAACGTTTTAAAAGTTTGAATAGATAACGTAACTATAATTTTTTAATACCAGTAAAACTCAAAACTGGCATGAACAGTAGCTGTTCATTTTATAGTTTTGCTCAATAGTTTAAACGTTCATTTATTTATGACCTTTGTAAATTTTGGCAACTTGGGCAACTTATAAACTGATTGAAGCATGGCACGATTTATCGCGGCCCCCTTCAGTTATCAGTTATCAACGCCTTGATATCCACTATGTTCAAGGCCAACTTATGTATCTGACAAACTATATAACATCAAAAATCAACTCTAAATCCAAAAAAAAGGTCATTATCAATCTCAAGCTGGCCGAAGCAAAATAACTTTTGTACTCCAATCAATCGAAGCAAAATAAATTTTGCACTCCAATCAATCGCCGCAAAATAAATTTTTCACTAAAAACAACTCAACCAAGAAATGACCCTTTTTTTAGAAATGCGCCCACTCTAAACAACCACAGCTGTTGTTTCTTCAGTCACGCGCAACACTTCTTCCATGCTCGTTATACCGCTATAGGCTTTCAGCCACCCATCTTCGCGCAAAGTACGAAAACCTTGTTTTATCGCTAATTGACGCATTTCCCTCGTAGAAGCACGATTTAAAATCAAAGTTTGCATTTCATTTGTGATGTAAACCATTTCATAAATCCCAACACGCCCTTGATAACCCGTGCCTTGACACGCCGTGCAACCCACAGCTTGTTTCCATTGAGGCGGTTGCGTTGCTAATTCTTCAGGTAATATCTGTTTAACTTGTGTTTGTACTTCTGCTAATGGTGTCGTCGGCTGAGCGCAGTGTTCACATAATCGGCGCAATAAACGTTGAGCCTGCACAGCCCGTACTGAAGTCGCGACTAAAAAAGTTTCAATCCCCATATCAATCAGACGTGTGAATGCACTGACAGCATCATTGGTATGCAAAGTCGATAACACCATGTGCCCTGTTAGCGCAGCTTGTATCGCAATCTCTGACGTTTCACGATCACGAATTTCACCAATCATAATAATATCAGGATCTTGCCGCAAAATTGAACGTAAAGCACTGGCAAAAGTATAACCAATATCACTATGCGCTTGAACTTGGGTAATGCCTTTCAGTTGATATTCAACCGGATCCTCAACCGTGATAATTTTTTGAGTGCGGTTATTGACAGCATCAAGGGTGGCATACAAAGTCGTCGATTTACCCGAACCCGTGGGGCCCGTAACGAGAATAATGCCATGCGGTTCGCTAATCCATTGATTAAACAAGCGATAATGATCGGGCGCAAAGCCTAATTGTTCTAAACGACTGGTTTCACGTTCTTTAGGCAACAAGCGCATCACGATAGATTCCCCATGTACACCCGGCAAACAAGAAACACGAATGTCTAATTCCTGACCACTGACGCGGGTATTCACTCGTCCATCTTGTGGTAAACGGCGCTCAGCAATATCCAATCCCGAAATCAATTTGATACGTGAAGCAATCGCGTTAAAACGTTCTTTAGGCAAACTGATATGTTCATATAACACACCATCAACGCGATAACGTACAAAAAACGTATGTTCTTCTGGTTCAATATGTATATCAGAAGCACGTTGATCGACAGCTTGTGAAAACATATTATTAACAAACTCCACGACAGGTGCGCCTTCGGCCAACTCGCGCAAAAGATTCACATCATCAGTATCGCCAAAATGCTCACCCGTATTGGCTTTAGCCAACAAATCAAGGATACGATCAAGATCTTGATGACGGGCTAAATACCACAGAATCTCGTGTTCCATAAAAGCCTGTTCAAAAACTTCATGGAGCGTATCGGACAACGGATTACGGGCCAAACAATGCAAAGTACCATCCGACATTTCCCACGCCACGACTTCTTGATCCAGCCACCAATCTTCATCAATGTTAGATTGTTCAATAGTATTGAGCAAAAGATTGATATCCTGAGGTATCTCTTTGCTATCCATCACCGGCATGTCTAATTGTTTAGATAAGATGCTCAATAAATTGTCTTCAGAGAGGGCCCCCATACGAATCAACACCGCGCCCAATAGCCCACCCAAACGGGTTTGAAATTCTAAAGCACGTTGTACATCCTGTTCCGTCACAAAACCGGCCTCAATCAGCATTTCACCCAAACGAGGTTGATAAGTCGGGGCTTGTTCAAGATTTATAAAATGTTCAGTAGACATGTCAGTCAGTTATCAGTTATCAGTTATCAGTTATCAATTGTAGGGTGAGTAAAGATTGTTGCCCACCACACGGGCGCATTTCTAAAAAAAGGTCAATAAATTTTGAAGGCGCGATTTTCAAACCAAATTGATTTTCGCGAAGGCCCGATTTTCAAACCAAATTGATTTTGCGACTTTTGGAGTGCAAAATTGATTTTGCAACGGCCCATTGGAGTGCAAAATTTATTTTTCGACTTTTTTCGTTCCAAATTTATTTTGCGAAGGTTTTT
>JAYQWI020001542.1:0-3048 GCA_035871815.2 Candidatus Parabeggiatoa communis | reverse complement strand
TTTCAATTAAGTTCTCCATGATTTATACTGTCCACCGTAACAAAGTCGCGATTGCGCCTTTTGGAAAATTTTCCGTTCATCCAAGATTTAGGGGATAAAATGCTAGAGATATATTTAATTTAGGTTAGTCTACCACCACCTGACTTGAGCTTTTAGACAACTTTTGAAAGCTGTTGGCTGTCTGTCAAATTTTATAATAGCTACCTTATTATGACGATGCTAAGTATAATGCGATCCAAACGATACCTAACCACTATTCATAAACACCACCCCGAGGAGCAATAATACTTACAAACACTTGATTTGTTGCTGCATAAATTTTGTAAACGACTCGGTAATCTCCCACACGATAACGGTAATAGCCGGCTAATTTTCCCTTGAGCGGTTTAATGTTAGGATGTACATAAGGATTAACTTTTAGCTGTTCAAAACAACGTTCTAAACGTTTTTGTAAATTAGCGGAGGCATTTTCAAAAAATATTTTGGCTTCGTCGCTTAAACTAACATAATACACCTCTATTTCTCCTTAGTATTTTCTTTTGAGTTGTTCTACTGGCGTAACATGCCCTTCAGCAATATCTTTTTTGCCTCTCTCAAAAGATTCAACAAATCCGGGTATATCCAATAATTCTTGGGTAGCTTCTTCACTTTCTTTATGCGCTAAATAAGCCAAAAAGTCAGCGATAACATTCAATCGTTCTAATGAGAGTTGATTAAGATATTGCTCAATGGTTTGCCGAGTTTCAGTCGCATTCATTGATTTTTCTCCTTTATGGGTTAAATAATCCTTAGTAAAGCAGACGCGCTATAGGTACGATTTATTAAAGAAATAACGCAAAAGACGCAATAGACGCAAGAGACGCAAAGAGTTCTCTTTCTACTGAGCCTCGAAAGCGTCTTTTGCAAAAAACCGCATTTATATCGTATCAATATCAGTTAAACGACTACTTCCGATAGCCGAGACTTGGAATAATGAGGTACAGCATAACTGACTTCTACCGCATAAGGATCATCAAGTTGTTGAGAGGCATCCAGTATTTCCATACCAACCAATTTGCCTTGTTTATCATAATCAAAAATAACGCCCTCTCTTTCTTCATCGCTTTCTTCAATCGGGCTATCATTAAACAAAAGACGTAGTACATCAACTTCTGGATCATAAGTGACTTTCATAATGATTTCCAATATTTGTTAATTTTATGGGTTCTATAGGCCGTAACGACTACCGGCGGTTCGTTATCATCGGCAACTATAGCACGTAAGAGAAAGGTTTTCCCAGAATCAAACTCAACTTTGGATTGATAAGCTTTTCTATTATTCTTTTCTGAAACAATTTGTTGTGGGTTGTTGAGAATAGAATTGAGCAAATCTAAAGGGATATTTCTCCGCTGTATTTCGTCTTTAGCGTGTTGAGAAATTTTAAAATTCATCGGTCATTTTTACTCCTCAAGGTTATCTGATATCAAAATGGGCTGGATTTGAGAATTATCAATAAGTACTTTGAATTGAGAACCTGTGCTACGCTAAAGAAATAAATTAAAAACCGTCAAACAACGACAATTTATCCATAACTCAATTCGTTTATTTAGCTACGCTGAACTTCGTTTTTCAATTCAAAGTGGTAACATTACTGAAAACTTAGTAAAACTTTATGACATCCCATACTTTCAATGACTTACAAAAATAAATAAAAATCAATGACTTACAAACTTTCAGAACATTAATAATGAGTTGATTCTTCAATGACTTCCGTCATGCTTTTAGCGATATTCAAGGCCTCATCCGCTTTTTGTATAAGAGCTGTGGCAGTGGCAGTGAATTGTTGAGTGCCTTCTATTTCCTGTTCGGTTTTATAGATGACATACGCTCTTTCGATTTGAAACTGAATATCTTTTTGGGTTTGAGTTAATTGAGTATGAACGCGATTCCATTTGTCAATGCGAGGTTGTGTCACTTGACTTTGTTCTGGAAAACGGTGTTGCAATTCAGTCAATTTCTGAATTTTAGTTTTAACTTCGCCAATGGTTTTGGACAAATTATCTATTTTAGTCAATAAATTAGGTGCCGTGCTTTGAACAAAATTATTGACTTCATTATTCACTGCTTGCGATGGTTTGTTTTCTTCCGAACAGCTTACCAAAAGACAACTATAAATAATGAGTAAAAGGATTTTTTTCATTGCATCGTTTCCCCTACACTACTGGTAATATTCTTGGCATGTTGTAAAGCCTCATTGGCCTCTTTAAGAATGTCATCCAGAAAAACAGATTGCCCAATACCTTCTATTTTGTTCGCTTCCTGAATAACATAAGCCGTTCTTATTTGCACTTGGATATTGCGTGACGTTTTCTCAAGATGGTTTTTCAACTTATTTAATTTGGCAATTTTGGGTTGAAGAACATCTGTTTGTGCAGGAAATTGGCTTCGCAATTTTTGGAGATTCTGAATCTTAGTGTTAATAGCAGTGAGACTGTTATCAATTTTATGTATATTCAGTTGCAACTCAGGGGAGGTATTTTCCACAAAAGAATGTACGGATTCTTTTATTTCTTCTATTTCACTACTGACAAGATAATTTTCGTATGTTTCTGATATGAAATTATAACTAGTGACACCAGCAAAAACGAGTGCGAGAAATATCCCATTTGCTATCGCATAGTTTTTCCAGCAATCATTATCGTCTGGATCGTAGGGAGAATTGTCTGATAATATATGACATATAATCCCGTTAAATATACTATACTTTGGCATGTTGGCACAAAAACTACATTCATACGCACATTCTTTATTTATTACATACGCACATGGGTTGCAGCACATTTCACAACACTTCACTTCCGAATCATCATAACAGTTACAACCATAACCCTTATATTCTTGATATTCCTTTCCCCAAACAAATTCTATTGCATTCGCTTCCGTAGCAAACAAACACAATGCCGATGCCAATGTAGCATGAGGCAAATAATTAAAAGGAATAAACGTATTCTTTTCTAATTTCTGAATACTTTTATGGACTTGTTGATGAAGACGGCTAGGAAAACCTTG
>JAYQWI020001541.1:0-8692 GCA_035871815.2 Candidatus Parabeggiatoa communis | reverse complement strand
GAATTTATGGTACAGCCACATTATTTTTGACATTTGCCGTTATCAGCTTTATTCTATTCACCATTATTGTTTTACTTGTGGCAATAGGCGAAAAACACGGCGATTTACTTCAACAGGCTCAATATACCTTTGAAAGTATCGTTTTTATCTTTTGTTTATTGCCTATTGTGACGGCTATTAAAACACAACGTAGCTTTAAATTGAGAGCGGTGATATGAAAAAGCTAAATACTGTTGTAAATGTGGTAATGATTGTTGTCATATTTGTTGTTCTCAGCATTGAAATTTATTCAAATCTAGTCGAAAGTGGGATTCATGACATTTTTTCATTTAACAGTTTTTCATTTATAATAGGCATTTCAGCAACATCCATAATCTGGCTATTTGGACTATTCGTTTTTTTTAAAAAACTGCCTCCAGCCTATAGCATTGCCGTTATTGGTTTTCCAAAATCAGGAAAAACAACCTTAATTACCGCACTATTTGGAGAGTTATTTGCTAAACATGTTCTGAATATTTCCACCATTCCGCGTGGTGTGAAAACCATTGAACGTATAAACACAGATTTAGCAAAACTAGAAGTGGGTGAAGCATTGGGCCCCACAACGGATCAAGATTTGTTTGCTTATCGTACTGATATTATTCGTGGAAAATTTTTTAAACAAAGATATAAAGTTGAAATTGGCGATTTTCCCGGTGAAGACAGTCAAGCATTGACTGAACCGTTTGGAGAGTGGTTTCATGAAAAACCTTATTTTAAATGGGTGATGGAAGCCGATGCTTTTATTTTTGTTGTCGATATTGCACAAGTCCTTGACGAGCAAACCGCAAAACGCTATGCCGCAAAAATGACGCAAGCGACACGCGCGGCTTGGCAAAGGCTTAACGAATATCATATAGAAGGCGATAAAAATCTCCGTAAAAAACCCGTTTTATTGGTTTTTACAAAAAGCGATTTATTTGGTATTACGCCAAATGCTGTTCAAGAAAACGCGATTTTAGAAAAAATTAGACAACTCGGTTTTGAAAAAATCCCTCAATCTGGTAAAATCGATCAAGAAAAACTCAAAACCGGTATCCATTATACAGAACACTTGTTTTCTAATTTAATGAGTTATCTTGATAAAGAAAGCAATCAATTTGATTATCTCTTTGTCAGTTATTTTTCTTATGTCAACAAAACCAGACTAGGCATTAATGAGTTAGTTGAGAAAATTTTGCCTAAATAAGTCATTAAATCAGTCATTTAATGGCATTGTTTTCAATGGTATTTCCTCCCAATATTTGGGGTTATTGAGTCTGAATCAGCATTAACAGATTATCAGAATAAAATTTTTTGATTTGATTTTCACAAGACATTAATTATAATAGTCACGATTAATTATTTTTATTCTGAAAATGCAGTCATTCTGAAATGTCTGTCCGATCTTCGGTCGAGCAATCCTGATTCAAACCTATTTTTTTTAAATTCAACAAGGTAACAATTACAGATGGCTAAAAAATCATCTTACAAATTGGAATTTGACGGGTTTTGGAGAACCCAAGATAAACAAGACATACCTGAAGGAACGGGTATTTATTGTGTTTATGAAGGCAAGCATTTTGATGAGGGCAAAGATGCCGGCTCAATTGAGTTATTGACCCTGATTTATGTGGGCGAGAGTAAAAATGTGAGACAACGCATTATCAAGCATGAAAAATTCCGGGAATGGAATCAACATACCCACAAAGGGACGGAACTCTGTTTTTCTTATGCGCCTTATGATGGGAAAATTCCAGACAGAAAACGTATTTCGGCGGCCATCATTTACAAACATCAACCTCCTTCAAATAAAAAACAGCTCAATAGCTTTCCTTACGAGAAAACACAGATCGTATTATCAGGGAATATCGATTTGCTCAATGAGAAATTTGAAATTGACAAAGTCCTTTCCTAACGGATTAGGCTGAATAAGCTGTCGTGTTTTCTCCTCCCCAGCTGCTTTCACATTCAACCCCATCGGGGTTGTTTTCCATAATGGGGGAGACTCAGGTTGCACCTTTTCAGGTAAACATCGTTTTCCCCAAGTTGCCCCTTTTCAAGTAAACGTTTTTGTGCGCAAAAATATTTACCTGAAAGCCTATTCATATTTTCAGGTCAACGTTTAGCTTCGCTAAACATTGACCTGAAAACCCCTTTTGGGTTATCCCCTTTTAAACTTAATGGTATTTTTCAACCCAATTCCACCTTTTCAGGCAAACATCGTTTTCCCCAGCTTGAGATCGCACAGCCAATGACGCGATGTTCAATTTTTTTCTGAGAAAAACGTTTAACCTCAAATTCACTTTCAACCCCTTCTGTGTTGCCCCCTTTTAAAATTGGGGTATTTTTCCCCTCCGTTTTTCCAAAGGGGAGTAGGAAATTTTATGAACGAGACTAAACGGAAAGCGTCCGATTATTCTGATTATCAATTCAATTTAGGGTTTACAGCGCCACGAAAAACGGTTTCTGAGCCTGTCGAAAAAACAGACACCAATCAAAAAGACACCATACCCTCGCTTCCTGCTTATCAACCCGATAGCAATGAAGAGATTTTGTACACCTTACGCCATTTTCATTTAGGCGATCCGAGTACCCTAACGGAACCGGTGGGAGATGAATACGTGCCCGCTTTGCTCCATGCTTACCGGGATGCTTCAAAGCTACGTTATGATTACCCCCTGTTTCTTGATTCCGTGGAAAGCCCAGAAGCGGTGGCTTCGCTGCTTGCTAAACCCCTTTCCGTATTTTTGCGAGAGACGGTTGAATTCTTTGCGCCAGGGGCTGACAACGCGCGCATTTTAAAAGATAATTTACCCCGTATCGAAAGAGACTTGCGCCAAACGCTCAGGGCATTCGAGGGGCCGATTGAAACCATTTCCTTGTTGTCGGAAGCGGGAGAGACGTTGCAAGAAGAATTAGGGTTGGATGAAGAAAATCAGGCCCGTCTCCAAACGGATTTCAATAAGTTGCTTGATGCAACGCCGAAAAACAGTCAAATACTCGGATATGGACGCTATGCGGCAATTCATTTATTGAATCATGCTATACGCTGTCGTCTTTTCCCAAGACGTGCCCGTTTTCAAGAAAAAATCCAGTTAGACATCCAGGCCCTTAAAAAATTGCTGAATATAGACTGGAATAAATCAGATAACGCTATAGAACCTAAAATGGCACTTGACAGCGTCGGCACGGCCGGTGCGCGATTTGATCCCATAGTGCTCTCTGATATTATGGATCATTCACGCGGTTCGAGCACGCTGTCTGCGGAGCGGTATCAGCGGATTGTGGATGCTTTACAGATATTAGAAGACTACCTACAACAAGATGATCCGATTCTGGTTAGACTCGTTCATTTGGGGCATCTTAGCGGAAATTGGTTAGACGATAACCCCACGATTGAGTCTGTGAGCCATTCAGAACCTTGTGCTAAAGCGACAGAACTTTTTGACAAACAAACAGCCAAATTGGCCAAAGTATTTGGTGCTGCACGGATCGCGCAATTGGAAATTGAAGGCATCTATGATAAGCAAATTCACGATCCTTGGTTTGCCCATTTCAATTGGGAAGCCTTTTCTAAAGAAGAAATACTGCTGATGCCAGCCGTGATTGCGTTTGAATCCGCAGATAATCTTGTCGGTAGAGCATCTAGTATGCGTTATCTTTCTCGTTTATTGACTTCCGGCCGCCCAGTACAGGTTTTGACCCGAGTTCAAGCACACAATAACCCACTGTCGTCCGAGGAAGAAGCCTTTATCAACTACCGTTTTGAAATGGGCTATTTTGGTATCAGCCACCGACAAGCCGTCATTTCACAATCTTCTCCAGCAAGACATCGTCATCTGTTGAAACAATTTTTGTCAGGGTTAGACGCGACTCGTACCAGTTTACATATTATCAACACGGGCCTGATTCAACATTCTGCACATGGCATCAACGCCTGGCTTATTGCCGGAGCGGCCCTTGAAAGTAGAACTCATCCCTATTTTCAGATCAATCCCGAAGCCGGTGATGCTTTTGCTGATCGTATGGATTTAAGCGGTAATCCACAACCCGAAAGCGATTGGGCCTACCATCCATTTCAATATCAGGATGACAAAGGCAACACGATTACCACAGACTTAGCTTTTACTTTTGCCGACTACGCATTACTTATTCCGCGCTTACGTCAACATTTCCGCTTAGTGCCGGCCAGCTTTGATAACGATGCTTTCGTACAAGTTGATGTGTATTTATCAAATTGCACTGGTGAAAAAAATTGCAAACGGATTCCCTTTATTTGGGCCGTTAATGACAAAGGTGAACTCCACAAATTAGTCATCTCCCGTGCGCTGCTATTTGCTTGCCATGATCGTTTAAACTATTGGCATACCTTGCAAGAATTAGCCGGTATTCATAATAAATATGTTGATCAAGCTGTCGAAAAAGCGCGTGAAGCGTTTGAAGCACAAGCACAAGCGGAACGTGAGCGTTTGCAAGCAGAACAGGCTAAAGCACTTGAACAAGTGCGTCAAGACACCGCAGGTGAAGTGATGCAACGCTTAACCGATGTGTTATTGGGAATGGACTTCACCACAGCCTCAAAAAGCCGGGCACCGGTTGTTTTGAAAACAACGACACCAGCGCCGACTGAACCAGTTACCGAAGCTGAACCAGAAGCGAAGCCGCCAGAAGAGGAAGAAGAGGTTACTTTTGACGATCCTTGGATAGACAGCGCACTGTGTACCACTTGCAATGACTGCATGAAAATCAACAGTATGCTATTTATTTACAATGACAACAAACAAGCTATTCTAGGAGATTTAAACAGCAGCACTTATGCCCATCTGGTTGAAGCAGCCGAACTTTGCCCTGCCCACTGTATCTATCCAGGCAAACCGCGCAATCCAAATGAACCAGGGTTAGAAGAGTTGATCAAACGAGCCGAACCGCTTAATAAATGATGAAATCGGTTTGCTCTGAGGATTGGAGTGAAAAAGAGACGCTTCAGAACGCAAAAGATTTTCCTCTTTAGCGTCTCCTTTAGCGTCTCCTTTAGCGTTTATTTCTTTTTAAATCTGGCATTGGAACCCACAAATGACTCCAAAAAATACAGGATGGCTAAGAATAATAAAAGCTTTTGGCTATTCGCTAAGCGGTTTAAAGGCCGCTTGGCTAAATGAAGCAGCCTTTCGCCAAGAAGCAGTGCTTTGCATCATATTGATACCTTTAGCTTTTTTACTCGGTAATAACGGCCTAGAACGGGCCTTACTCATCTCATGCTTCATATTAGTCTTAATAACAGAATTACTCAATTCTGCCATTGAAGCGTTAGCAGATCGAATCAGTCTTGAACAAGATAGACTGATCAAACGCGCTAAAGATATCGGTTCAGCCGCTGTATTCATTGCGCTATGCTATACGATCATCGTGTGGGGATTAGTCTTACTCTCTTAAAACCAATTTCCAATCAATAAAAAAGGGGCCCAATAATAAGGATGTTTGTATTGCCTTTGACTGAGTAGTAACGTTTTTTGGGCCTGTTGAAGCGCTTCCGCTTTAGAAACATAAGGGCCGTTACACATCGCCTGATAAAAAGTCGTCATCAGTTTAGCCGTCGAACTGGCTTCCACTTGCCATAAGCTCGCTACCGCACTTCTTGCTCCCGCTTTCAGGGCTATACCCGCTAAGCCTAATGCCGCCCGTTCATCTCCTACCGCCGTTTCACAAGCACTTAATGTGAGCAATTCGACAGCTTCATCACGAAATTGACTGATACGCATAAACTGTTCGAGTTCATTCAGATTCAGCTTATCGTTGTAAGTCAGCAAAAAGCTTGAAGTCGATTGGCTTTTAAATTGCCCATGGGTGGCAAAATATAGACTGGTGTAAGCGGTTTCGGCTAAGTTGTCTTTCAGCCTATTTTTCAAAAAGCTTTGATTCACTAAGGGAAGTGTTTGAGTCTGGCAAATTTGCCCGATAGTCTTGATTGAATTAAGCACATGCGGTAAAGCGGAAAAACCTTGGCGACTTTCTGATAGCCCACCCATGAGCATCTTGATATCATGCCGTTTAAATCGGTTTGGCTCCTCTGTCAGCGTTAAACCGGGAATGATCGCGAGCGCGTATTGTTGAATTAAAAATAGTTTTCCATCATGTAACGCCGCAAAAGGGATAATTCGCAGTAGGCTGTCTGGCACGATAATCAAGGTTTTGATCTGTCGTGCTTCAAGTGTCGGCCGAATTTTTTGGATAAAAATAGTCTCAAGTTGACGTGAATTGACTAACAGCCGCCGATAATTACTCTTAGGGTTTCTCAATTGACGATGAAAAGCGTTCACTATTTTATGAAGGTGAGCGTAGTTTGCCATCGGATTGTCTTGAACCGTCAAAGTAAATTGTTTTAATTCCCCCCCTGCCAAACTCAGCAACAATTCAACGCGCTGTGCAAAAATCATCGGATAGAGTACAGCGGTATGCCTATCAGTGAGGATATCATCAATACGCTTCCTTTTAGCTTGTAAAGCCGTGACACAGTCATCTTGAAAATAATTTTCTAATTCAACGGCTTTCAGTAATTCTAAGGTTTCTCTCGCTTTAAACAAATCAGCTTGCCGCTGTTTTTCATCAGGCGCATGACGCGCTGTTTGAAGCCATAAATCCGCTAAATCAAAATAAACCGCATCGGCCGTTTTCAAAAGCGATTGTGGCGGAATACGATAACCCCGCACAACGGCACGGCGCAAACGCCGTAACTGCTTAATGGCTTTTTGATAAGCGGCACGAGCACGAAGTAACTCATTTTGTGCTTTATACAAACGGCCCTGTTGCCAGTACCAAAGATACAACAGATCGGCCGCGTCGAAACTCCTAAAAATAGCTTGTTGCGTTAAACGCTCCGCTTCCCCATAACGCTGTTCCTGTTCATACAGTTTCCCTAAATAACCGGTTGCATAATCTGCACTCCGCGTATCACCAATTCGCTTAGCCTGTTGCAAGACAGTCTGCAAGAGTTCATAAACCACCCATTTCATTTCAGGATGCTCAATAGCAAGATGAGCCAATTTGAGCAAACCCAATCGTTTATCATGCGAATCCGGTAAAGCTTGCATTGCTGACAAAGCCGTTTCAAAAGCCTCTTTCCCCCATTCAATTTGCACAATATTGGTTCGCAGTTTCGCACTCAAAACGGGATCATCAGCTTGTTGCGCCAGAGCCAGGCTTTTTCTATAGTGCGCCAAGGCTTCAGGATAATTTTCCTGTAAACTCAATAGGTTAGCTTGATAATTTAAGGCAGTGGCACAGGCCAAAGGCGAATCACGGGCCGTACAAACCAACTCAACACTTTGCCTGGCATACTGTTCAGCCTGTTCAAAATCACGATAACGTAAATATAAATCACTCAGACAGCCCAATACCAGTGATTGACGAATCGGATCAGATTGCACATTCGGCAAAGCTTGATGAAGCGCCGCAAAAGCCTTATCGGCCAAGCCTAATGATTGATAAGCCACGGCCAATTGCAGCAAAACATCAACTTGTTGCGCTGTTGGCAAACTTGGCCACTGATTTTCCCATTGCACAATGGCTTGAGCAAATTGGCCTTGTTTAAAGGCCTCTTGTATCAGCGGTTGATCAAGGGCCGCCGTTAAAGGGCTTATGCTGATAGTGAAACAGAAGTATAGATAAGAAAGAGAAGATTTATTCATAAATCAATCCTTTAGGGTGGGGCTGTGTCTGTTCAGGTATTTTTGCTGCTTTCACCCCAGATTTGGAGGGTGGGTAAGAGTACGGCAAAATTTATTTTGCCGTACCCTTGGAGTGCAAAATTTATTTTGCAAAGGACAAGACTGATAAATTTACCCGTTTTTAGCAAATTTGGGCGATTTATCCGTCGTATATTAATACAACGAATTGGATTCATCCCCAAAAAAATTTTTTAGCAAATGTGAGCAACTTGTCCGTCTGTTTAAAACAAATATAAACAAAGCTATCTTACGCGATGAACAGTGTGGACAGCTATCGCTTAAACCACGCGAGGAAACCATCATGATCTGGCTTATTATCTACTTAATCATTTTAGCGATTTTTTTGCCACTGCTACTCATCTTTATTAGCGTCACTAAAATTGACAATCATGATTATGATTATTCAATAGAGTTGTTGCGAAATAACTTAAGTATTTGAAATTAAAGAACATCACAGACTGTTTTGAAAATAGAACTCATTGATTTATCAATAAAAACAGGTCATGTCACGTTTTGCAACAAGTCTACTCTCCGTTTTTAATTCTTAGGGCTACAATGATTAGAGGCCGATTCTGATTAAGTTAAATATAGAATAGGCCTCATTTTTTTTCAAACTGTTGACAAATTTTTTTAGCAAATTTGAACCATTTGTCAGTCTTAATAAACAAAGCAACAATAAAAAGTCGTTTTCACTTAAAAACCTGAAAACGCGCGATAACAACCCTTTTACGAAAAACAGCATTATTATATATAAATCAAGGAGAAAGATAATGAAAACTAACATCACACTCAAAAACGCTCGCTTAGCCTTTGGCATTGCCACAGCCTTATCTTTAGCGACAGCACAAGCTCAAGTTGAAAGCATTACCCTCAATGGGCAAGAAAACATCGCCTTTACGGTGACGAATTTGACGAACGTTGAAGGTTTTGGGGCCCATTTTTCTACG
>JAYQWI020001540.1:0-5733 GCA_035871815.2 Candidatus Parabeggiatoa communis | reverse complement strand
TGTAAAATTAAAAACCCGCTTGATAGCTTTCGAGCAACTTGGGCAACTTGGGCAATGTAAATCGTGTTAACAACATCGCATGATTTTTAAGGTGCAACTGATAACTGATAACTGATAACTGATAACTGATAACTGATAACTGATAACTGATCAGAACAAATCAACTTCACCTGCAATCGGTTGATTTTCCAAATGATGTCGATACGCATTTTCACGTTGAAGTACTATTGGCTCCATCGC
Source organism: Candidatus Parabeggiatoa communis (assembly GCA_035871815.2). Taxonomy (GTDB): domain Bacteria; phylum Pseudomonadota; class Gammaproteobacteria; order Beggiatoales; family Beggiatoaceae; genus Parabeggiatoa; species Parabeggiatoa communis. Next base: position 5,493 of record JAYQWI020001540.1, on the reverse strand, counting down.
TCGCAGTTTTTTAACACGCACTCGTCCATTGATTGGGTAAAATAATATTTTGCGGGGATAAATGCTGCCCAAATCCTCTGCTAGTAAGTTTAAATTTTCAGTCTGTATATAGCTTTTTACAAAATCAATATTTTTTTGGCCTATACTCACCAAATTTTTCATAATACGCCCTCCCCCAAATAACTTCACTTCAAGATTTTTTCGTTGCCCACTACCCTGTTTTAATATTTCGTTAATCAGATATTCCATTGCAAAACTGCCATAGCGAGTGGCTGCACTGACACGAGTGTGTTCCCATTTATCGATTGAAATATGGGGCAACATAAAATGGTTCATCCCGCCAATGCCACTTACACTATCGCGAATACAGGCCGCTACGCAAGAACCCACTACTGTCATTAAAATTTCATCATGGCGAGTCACGTAATATTCACCAGGCAAAATTTTAGCGACAGTTATGTTATTGTGAGAATCCCAGTAACGTTTAATGTGTCTATAACCGGGCAAAGTACGCGGCAATGGCTGTTTCATAATTAAGAATGAAAAATGAATTTCACGCAAAAACTTTTGCGCGCTAAATGTGAAAATGAAAAAGACAATTAGTGAAAATCAGCGCCTGATGGGCAATTGAATTGTAGTCAAAACGAAAAACGGAAAACTTTCAATTATTCAGCTTTGATATACACGGTTTGTTGCAACAAGCGAAAGCGAGTACTCAGTTGAAACAGATTTTCAGAATGCCCTATCAACAAATAGCTATCTTTATCAAGGATATTGGCAAACCGTTCAAATAAAATTTTTTGCGTCGATTTTTCAAAATAAATCACGACATTACGGCAAAATATGATGTCAAACGGGCCTTGCATAGGCCACATCCCCATTAAATTAAGATGTTTAAATGCGATCAAATCTTGTAAGTCAGAGACGACTTGTAGTTGTCCTGCGGCATAACCTGATCCTTTGTTAAACCAGCGATACAAGCGCGCCGACGAGATACCTGAGAGTCTTGTTTTCTCATACACACCTTGTTTACCTTTTTCAAGCACTTGAGAATCCAAATCCGTCGCAAGAATTTTGACATCCCAATCAGAAGGTACAACTTCTTTAACCACCATAGCGATTGAATAGGGCTCTTCACCACTCGCACAGCCGGCTGACCAAATACGCAAACGTCGCGTTGCTTGTTTTTTAACGAGCAATTGTGGCAATAAGACTTGTTCTAGTAACTTGAAATGATGTGGTTCACGAAAAAAAGCCGTCAAATTAGTTGTCACCGCATTAATAAAATGTACTAATTCTTCCCCGCCATCTGTTTGTAATAGCTTATAATAACTAGAAAAACTATTCAAATTCAGGGCACGCAAGCGACGTGATAAGCGGCTATAAAGCATCTCTTGTTTATGATCAGATAATTTGATACCCGTATGCTCATTCACCAATTGACGTAATCTCTCAAAATCGTATTTGGTAAAGTGAAACTCTCGCTCGTTCATTATCAGTTATCAGTTATCAATTATCAGTTGTCAATTACTCATTGAAAATCTGTGGTTCAAAGTGGTGCTTCAAAACCTCTATGTTAAAGCTATTTTGTCTTAATAATTCATTATTCGCAATACTATAAAGCACAGTTATTGTTAAAACGAGCAAAAAAAAAGTCGCTAAAGCGACTCTACAAACTCCAAAAAAAGTCACTAAAGCGACTATTACGAGCAAATTTGTTCATTTTTCATTTTTTTATGCGGTCACATCCATTGGTTCAATTGGTTGTCCATGACGTGCCCAAGTGACAATACCACCATGCAAATTATAAACATTGTCATAGCCTTGTTGTGTTAAATACATACACGCTTGGGCTGAGCGTGCGCCAGTGCGACAGTAAAAAACCACTTGCTCATCTTTAGGGATTTCATTTAGACGTAATGGCAAAGTGTTGAGCGGTAAAGGTTTGCCCCCTGGAATAGACGCTTGTGCCATTTCTTGTGGGGTACGCACATCAATCAAAAGGGGGGGCGTTTCATTTTTCAACCACTGAGCTAATTCATGAGTATCAATATTTTTAACAAACATAATAATAAATAACTGTTGAGTAAAGAATGAATTTGTCTATTAAACTTGGGTATATATTACTTGATTTAAAGGGATAAATTGGTATTTCACGCAAAAACTTTTGCGCGCAAAAACTTTTGCGTGAAATTTATAATTATAATTGTTATTTATTATTCATTATTCATGAGATCGTAGTTGTCGCTTTAGCGACTTCAAAGGTGATAAATCACCGACGACAATCCGTTCAATCACCGACTTAATAAACCAAACTGACTAGGCGCTTATGCTTGCATTACTGTTCATTATCATTTCAATCATAACCGGTGGGGTTATCCTACTTTATGCTGGCTTGTACTTGATACAAGATCGGCTTTTATTCCTGTCGCGTCCAATTCAAACGACTATACAACAATGGATTGCCCAAACTTATCCTCAATCTGAGATCACACTCTCTGCCGCTGATAAAACTCAACTACATGGCTGGCTACTCAAAAAACAAAACACGGAAAAATCCCCTTTAGTGATCTACTTTGGGGGTAATTCTGAAGAAGTCTCTGGCATGGCCTATCATTTTGAACGCTTTGATGGCGATTGGGCACTCTTGCTGATCAACTACCGAGGTTATGGTTTGAGCAAAGGCAAACCTTCCGAAAAAAACCTGAAAAACGACGCGATAGCCCTTTACGATGCCATAACACAACGATCCGATATTGATACCAATTGCATCGTCGCAATGGGGCGCAGTTTAGGCACTGGTGTCGCCATTCATCTCGCCGCACACCGTCCCTTAAAAGGCCTGATTTTAGTCTCACCTTATGACAGTATCACCCGTGTCGTGCAACGCCATATGCCTTACATTCCCGTTTCTCAACTACTCAAACATCCTTTTAATTCACTCGCACTCGCCCCCTCAGTAACCACACCAATCTTAGCCTTAGTCGGTCAACAAGACACCCTGATTCCCCCAGATCATGCCTACTGCCTGGAAGCAGAATGGGGAGGAGAGATAGACATTCAACTCATTAAACACGCTAATCATGACAACATTTCCGATATCGCAATCTATTGGGAAAAGATGAGATATTTTTTAGCGCGTATATTCCTAAATAGGTAGTGTTGCAATGTGGGCCAGAGATGTAGGGACAATTCCTTGTGCTTGCCCTTCTTAAATCTTAAAAATTGTCCAAACCGTTGGGTTTGTAGGGGGCAATCCCTTGTGGTTGCCCTTCTAGTTACTATCACCCACATTGCCTCACTACCCCATTCACAATTCTTCTTCACGGAACAGGATTCATGAAATACATTAAAGTAGGTGCGGCCACCCTCAATCAAACCCCGCTCGATTGGGAACATAATAAAAATAATATTCTCGAAGCTATCAAAATGGCCCGTATCGACAACGTCAGCATTCTCTGTTTACCAGAACTTTGTATCAGTGGTTACGGCTGCGAAGATACCTTTTTAGCACCCGGCACCTTAGTACAATCACTGCAAAGCTTGCATGACATCGCACCCTTAACTCAAAATATGATTGTCGCAGTAGGCCTACCCTTGTTATATCAAAACCGCGTTTACAACACCGCCGCCCTACTTGTTAATGGCGCAATAGGGGGATTTGTTGCTAAACGCTTTCTACCCAGTGATGGTATTCACTACGAACCGCGCTGGTTTCATCACTGGCCTCAAACCGTTCATGCAGAAATCGAAATATCAGGGCAACACTACCCCATAGGCGACATTTTTTTTAACTGTGGCGGCGTGCGAATCGGTTTTGAAATCTGTGAAGAAGCTTGGGTTGCTAATCGCCCCGGAATCCAGCTCGCCGAAAAAGGCATCGATATTATTCTCAACCCCAGTGCCAGCCATTTTTCCTTTGAAAAACACCGACTCCGCGCACGTTTTGTCCTAGAAGGCTCACGCGCCTTCAGCGTCAGCTATGTCTACACCAACTTACTCGGCAACGAAGCCGGACGCGCCAGTTATGACGGCGGTGCCATGATCGCCAGTGGAGGTGAATTACTCGCCACCTGTAAACGCTTTAGTTTTGCAGATCGCCAATTGATAACCACATTAGTCGATATCGATTTAACCCGCATGTCACAAGCACGTACAAGCAACGCGACACCTGCCCAATCTAACAGTATCTCTATTCCCTTTGACTACCCCCACATTTTCCCTTCAAAAAATATAACCGCAGTCACCCCCCAATTGTGGGAACATAGTCCAACCATTAAAGAAGAAGAATTTACCCGCGCCGTCATACTCGGTTTATTTGACTATCTTCGCAAAAGCCGCTCCCATGGTTTCGTTGTCTCCCTCAGTGGCGGAGCCGATTCTTCCGCGATAGCCTGTCTAGTCCGATTAATGATTGAACTTGGCATAGCCGAACTGGGTATCCAAGGCTTTTGTACCAAAATCAGCTACAAACGGCTCCCTACTACCACAGTCAGCGATATAGTCAAATCGCTACTCACCTGCGTTTATCAAGCCACTGAAAATTCAAGTAAAACCACGCAACAAGCCGCAGCTACCCTAGCCTACAACCTTGGCGCAGAGTATCTTGAATTAAACATTAACAAACTGGTTAAAGGCTACGTTGATTTAGTTTCAAAAGCGATGCAACAAGAACTGAACTGGGAAGAACATGATATCGCCCTCCAAAACATTCAAGCGCGTGTTCGCTCCCCCAGCGTCTGGCTAATCGCCAATCTTCGCAACGCCTTACTCTTAGCCACCTGTAACCGTTCAGAAGCGGCCCAAGGTTATACCACCATGGATGGCGACACCAGTGGCGGCTTAAGCCCCATAGCAGGTATAGACAAAGATTTTTTACGACACTGGCTACAGTGGTTAGAACAAGAAGGCCCCGTTCAATTAGCACCGATTCCTACCCTCGCCTTAGTCACGCAACAAGCACCTACAGCCGAATTACGCCCCCCTCATCAGCAACAAAAAGATGAAGACGACTTAATGCCCTACCCCCTGCTTAACGCCATTGAAATAGCAGCCATTCGTGATAGGCAAAGCCCTTACGAAATATTTTGTTTATTACGGGTAAAATTTCGAGAATACCAAGAAGAACAGCTTCTGAATTGGATCGAACGCTTTTTCAAGCTCTGGACACGCAATCAATGGAAACGAGAACGTTTAGCGCCAAGTTTTCACCTAGACGACACCAACCTTGATCCCAAAACCTGGTGTCGATTTCCGATCCTATCAGGCGGCTATACGAAAGAACTAAAAGAAATGAAAGATCGCGTTATGATAGAACGCTGATGATGCTGATTGTCATATATAACAGACGCATGCAATGAGACGCATGCAATGCGTCTCTACAGAAATCAAAGAGATTATGTCGGTTGTAGAGACGCACTGCGTGCGTCTCTTTCATTGCAATGAGACGCATGCAATGCGTCTCTACAGAAATCAAAGAGATTATGTCGGTTG
>JAYQWI020001539.1:0-2367 GCA_035871815.2 Candidatus Parabeggiatoa communis | reverse complement strand
TACTGAACCCTAAATTTTCAGGTATTTTAATAGAAGCAACCAGGGGCATTCGCCCTTTGCGGTAAAATACCTGTTTATTTGTGCTTCAGTACTTATTCCAGGGAGTTATGCAGACATCGTCTGGACAAAAGGATATAGCGTTTTCTATAATGCGATGCTTCGAGGCGAGGCAAAAACAGAGACGCGAGGCAAAAACAGAGACGCGAGGCATCGCGTCTCTACAATTCAAATAAAATCAACTACTTAAAACAGAGACGCGAGGCATCGCGTCTCTACAATTCAAATAAAATCAACTACTTAAATTGTACTCTTATCACTGATTGACTAAAAACAAGGTGTTAAAATGAAGAGTTATCGAAAAGAATTGTGGTTCAATATTCCGGGGCGTAGGGCCTTTATCAATATCACACCCCAAATCGCAGAGTGTTTGCGTGAAAGTGGTATTCAAGAAGGATTTGTATTGGTAAATGCGATGCACATCACGGCCTCTGTTTTTATAAACGACGATGAATCGGGCCTGCATCAAGATTATGAAGACTGGCTTGAACAACTGGCTCCCCATGAACCCATTAGCCATTATCACCACAACAACACTGGTGAAGACAATGGTGATGCCCATCTCAAACGACAAGTTATGGGTCGTGAAGTCGTTGTCGCGATCACTGAAGGCCGATTAGATTTTGGGACTTGGGAACAAATATTTTATGGTGAATTTGATGGCGGCCGTCGTAAACGGGTTTTAGTGAAAATCATAGGCGAGTAAAAACACAAACATGGCGATTGAACGCCAATATTTTTTGGATCGATTTTAAAAAGGAATGAATAACGCAATAGACGCAAGAGACGCAAGAGACACTTCGATTTAGATTTTTCTTGACACCTCTTTAGCGTCTTTAGCGTCAAAGCGCGTTTATTTCTTTTTCAATCGCTAACTTACGGTGATAACTGATAACTGATAACTGATAACTGAAAAATAACTGAAAAAATGCCATTTAAAAAACCGATTCATTTACTCTATGCGCCTACTATTTTTTGCAATATGAGTTGTCAATATTGCTATTTAGGGCGCTTAACGGAAACTAAAATCGAGCATGAGACAATCATTCAGACGCTCAATATCGCTTTGGAAAAACTCTTGGCTCACGGATATCTCCCCTTTAATTTGTCTTTTCATGGGGGCGAAGTCACTACCTTACCGACTCACATCTTAGATGCTCTGTTTGCCATTGCTAAAACCCATTATGCCCGTCATGCAGAGCAAATTACTCAATTGGGTTTTAAAATCAATCCCTTACATATCAAAACCAATCTGCTTAATTTTCAAAAACATGAAGCGGTTTTTAAACAATACCAAGTGTCGATCAGCGGTAGCGTCGATTTACCTTTGTCACTTCATGAAAAATATCGGCGTGATAAAAACGGTAACAGTACACTGGATCGCATTCTAGCCAATCTTAAACGTTTAGCCCGTTATCCCTATAATAAAAAAATCTCCTGTGTCATCACGCAGGCACATCTACAGGTTGTTGACGCTTTTATTGCGGATATCAGATTTCTGCATGATGATTTAGGTTTAGATATGAGCCGATTTAATATCATGTTTGGCTTTGATTCTGAACAAAATAACGATAAATTCGCTGAAAAAATACCGGGCACTGAAATGCTAACGCCTGACGAACAAGTCGCGTTTTATCAGAAAATCAAAACCGCCTTTATCGGTACACACTTAGAAAATGCTTTTAAAACGGAATGGTTTAAAGAATTTACGCCAGAATTTTGTTGTTCAGCCGTCAACTGTGGCAACAAATTTTTTCTATTGCAAAGCAATGGTGATGTCTACGCCTGCCCAAGAGGGCAATCTTCACCGCATTATCGCTATGGCAATCTCTATCAAGATGAAATTGAAACCATTATTGCAAATGGCTGGAAAGTGATTGAACGCAATGAAAATCGTTTGGAATTGGATGACGAGTGTTTACACTGTGCCTATATTCATTATTGTCATGCCGGCTGTACCTTTGTCAGAGAAGCCGCTAATTTAAGAAAAAGTTATACGTGCAAATTGCAAAAAGCATTGTATCAAGATAATCCAGATCAATACCGGCCCCTTTCCGAGACGCAACGCCGTGATTACATCAAGCCATTTTTACTACATAATAATATTAATAAACTGAAAGAGACTCACCCAACCAAACAAGTTTACATCACAAACGAATTATTTGAGAATGACAATAGCTTGACTGCCTTGATAGCCAAAGACAACATTTTGAGTGAATTGTACAGCCCCGAACTTTTTTTCCTCAAAATCAATGGTACTCCCTATTTTCTCAAATCCGCTATTTTAAAAACAGAAAGCGATATTGAACT
>JAYQWI020001538.1:0-10363 GCA_035871815.2 Candidatus Parabeggiatoa communis | reverse complement strand
CTTTCATTACCCACATTGCAGCACGAGCTAAACGCTCTTGTGACTCAAAATTCAGAACGGTCGTGCGATTGGCGTTGCGCGTTTGATTTGACTGTTCTCGTTCAATGTTTTTAAAAGCTTTATTCATGGCCCTAGCATAGACGCGAAGCTTCGCGTCTCTACAAACACAGCGCATTATCCACTCTTTTTTAAATTAAGTAAGGCAACACTTTTTCAAAACAGGATGACCGAAATTATGGGAAATTCATATATGAAGTTATCCTTAGTAATTTTGTTAGGTTCACTAAGCTTGGGTATTTCGTCCGTTGCCTTCGCCGATATGAAGTGAGTTTTGGATTTTTGAATTAAAAGGGCGCAATTGTAGGGGCAATCCAGGGCGAATGCCCAATACCAATCATTTGAACGTCTGAAGTATAACTCATAATTCATAGTTCGCCATTCGGAAGGCCTTTAAAAAAGCCACTTCTCAAAAAACAGCCCTTAGAGACGATTTCAGGCGAAGGGGTTCCTCTTACCCCTACTTACTCTGAAAAGAGGCTTTAAAACGCAAATATGAGCGCGTTAATTTGCTACCTAAAAAGCCGATATTTGAATTTTAGATGGCGTTTAGTTTTTTTAGTAAAAATCTAAATTAATCCAATATAGAGATAATTGTGACGCTTAAATGACACAAATACTTATAGTTTATACCCAATCAAATAAGGCATAAACAACGCATTTGGAAAAAACTCAAAGTGCCCGATTTATGGGCATTTTAACACTCACCGATGTTCGACACTTTTCTAAAGTGGCTTGTGCATAAGAATTCAAAAAAAATCTTGACATTCATTTATATGAGGTGCCATAAGAAATGACTTGGAAATCTTGCCGATAACTCGACTTGAGTATTATGGCGAGAGTTGATAGCGAACAATTGTTAATTCGATAAAAAAGCGATAAAAAAGTTGTCAATTTTTCTGTTAATGAAAGCTATACCCACCGAACAGTATGCCTTTAAAGTCATTTTGACTTATGGCGAATCCGATACCAAGGCCCAAATAATTGCCCGGCGATTAAAATGGGAAGGGGGAAGAAAAAATATTTCTAAAAATATTGAAAGCTTGACAACCATCTATCACTTGTTAAAATGTGGTGCATAGAGAATTACCTTGTATCCGTGTAGGGCCAATCTCTTGCTCATGCCCTTGTACGTGTGAAATGAGTTTTCGTTTCATCCGTACTGGGTACATTAAAAGGAGATAATATAGGCTCATAAATTTCATTATCTTTAATTATCAAAGTTTTAAAAAGGGTATAATGAAGGTTGGAACTAAAGTTATTGTTGGTCGTTTTATTGGGTACACTGGGCATGGGCCTTTCATTCGCGCCCTTCGCTGATATGAAGTGGATTGAAATACCACGACGTTCTTCCCCAGCCTGCCCTAGCGTTTGTCAAAAATCAGACGACTATAAATTTGCTGTACCGGCTGGTATCCACAAACCAACTGGGAAAATATTTTAGGTTTGTGCCACCACATTTGGGTACCGGATGGCGAGTAGGCTACAATATAGAATTTCGATCCGACGTGTGTTTTGCCCAATGGCATAAAACGAGTGGGCCGGCTTCTTATGGAAAACATTATCTTTGTCTGTGTACTGATAAAGAAATGCCACCGGTAACCAATGAGATGCTTCGCTAATATTAAGGTGATTTGTCCCCTATTTTAATGGGTATATTATTATTTGGAAGTTACCTTGCCTTTAACTGATAACTGATAACTGATAGAAGTAAATTAACTCTTTGTTTGTGTTCTAATCAAGAGAGGCCACCCGTAACCAATGAGATGCTTCTGAGAATAACGTTTTGTGTCCTTTGAGTACTCGCTCATTGGCAGAATGTGACGTAAGCGATTCTTTATGAAGGAGAATTTAGGTTAAAATTTTATATGAAGTTATCCCTAGTCGTTTTATTGGGGGCTTTGACTTTGGGCATTTCGTCCGTAGCAAATGCCAATACAATGATAAATTGGATATACGCTAAGAACAAATTAGATTGCCCGATGACTTGCAGAGCATTAGAGATGTATGTAATCATGGGCGGCACTGATCATAAAGACAGAAAACCAATCAGCGTTTGTACGACCAAGAAAGGTAGAGACGGAGAGTGGCTCGTGGGCTACAACCGTTGGAAAGAGACTACTTGTATCGTGAGTATTGGTGAGGAAGTCTATCGTGGTGAAAGATATTATTGCTTATGCACTACTCACGGGATACAACCTTTGCGATAGCCGGCGTTGTGTTTGGTTCTTTGGTTACTTATGGAAATTATCGCTAAGTGGGCCGCGTGGATCAAAGGTGAGAATTTCGTTGTATTCATTCACTAACTAAAGGAGGTCACTTTTAAAATAGCTGTGTGAGTTGGCTTATGTTGCTGACTCTATGTGCGACCCGTTCGTAGCTAAATCGGTATAAAAGCCGTATAAACTAGGGACTTAGGATAGAAATTCTAAGAATAACTCAAATGATGTGTATTTGAAAGTAAATACTAGGTGTACAACCATCTAAGCAAAAACTTCCCACATTGGAAGGAAATAATCAGCCTTCTGATGAAGCTGGGATAAAGGCATTCAACGCAATAGCCAACAATTGTGAAAATGTCTAGCAAGTAACTATGATTATGTGCAAACAGAACTATCGGAATAAAACCTCTTAACAGCAAAATGACATAGTTGGTGGTATCGGTGATAAGCTATTATGGCCTAGAACTATAGAAAAAATAGGCGTTGTCTACCAAGAATAGCAGGGGTAAAGATAGAATCTAAGGTTACATACAACCTTCCAGAAGGGAACGGGGTAATCCACGATAAGGGCTAGAATCTGAAAAGGTTCAGAAGGAAACGGGGTGTGATTAACCTGCGCTAATTGTGGACAGGATTGTGTAAGAAGCCAAGGCTCAATTGTAATGATTGAGATATGCTGACGTACACACTGCTAAGTTTAAAGTAAATAAATGGTATTGAATGAAACGTAATTCCAGGCTTACTTTTAGTCTGATGTAACTAGCAGAAATGTTAGAGGGTGTTCAGGATTGCGGTTTGTAGAAATAAGCTTAGGAGAGGAGCCGTATGAAGTGAAAGTTTCATGTACGGTTTTGAAGACGAGTTCTCTATGGCGACATAGAGGGCTTAGTTTAACTGATAGCGTAGCCAAGTTGGTTGCGTGGTTTGCATAAGCGCACTCAGCCAATTGATTTGGTTGACTGAAGTAAGTATGGTGTGTTTTGCCGGAACTAACGCCGGTGGACAAGCGGCGAGTTTTGTTATGGTTGTAGCAGTCCGCTTAATTGAAGCAGGAACCGAAGTCGGTATTTTTAGGAAGCTCAAATCGGAGTTTATCTTTAATTTCATGTTTATTTCTCAATTTCAATATTGAAATTGTTAAAGTGCATTTAACATTGAAGGAGTCAATTATTTATGAATTTATGGCTTTTTAACCCAACCTCAATGGATTGGGGAAAAATGAGACCATTGTTTCTGGTCTTTTGGCTGATAACCCTATCGGCAACGGCCCAGGCTACTGTTATTGCTAAATTCGATTTTGAAAAAAGTGGCGGTGCCGTACTCGATCAAGGCAGTCAATCGGAGGTAAACTTTACTACCAGTGCTCTTATTGACAAAGCGACTGGAACAGGAGCAATGAATCAGAGTAACACACATACCCAAAATAGGAAGAGAACTACTTTTTCTTCTTCTTGGGTGTTGAGTTTTTCTTCAAACAGAGAAGGAGATGCCCAAAAACCAGGGGGGCAAAGTGGAGAACATACTTGGGTTTCTTTCGATGTGATCGCTGATAAGGGAAAAGTTTTTGATTTTTCTAATCAAACTGCCACAGTTGATACATTTGTCTCCTCAACTCTTGGCGGAAGCACTTCTGCGAACTGGACTTTGTATTACTCTTTAGACGGGGGAAAGAGTTACTCCAGCTTGGGAACCCTTGCCGGTGCGAGTCGTTCAGGTAAAGGTTCTGCTGGACCAATCAATCTGACCTGGGACCTTAGTCCCATCGGTAATGATATTAAGAGTGTTGATTTCATCCTTGACCCTACCTCTACTGGCGCGACCAATGGTGTTGTAAATCAGCGTAGTACTGGTTTTGATAATTTGACTGTAAATGCGAAACCTTGGGGCGTAATGCCTGATGTGACACCAGAACCAACAGCGCCAGCAACACCAAAACCAACAGCACAATTTACTTGGACAGCAACTGATAGTAATCAAGTAAATACAACTATCGGGAAGGTACCTAGTGGTGCCTTCAAAGCTGGTTACAATGGGCCTATTGAGCCTGTTAAAGACAACAGTTTGTACGTGTGCCGAGGTAACTACAAAAATAGTGTCCATCCTGGCAAATTGTGGAAAAGCTGGTGTCACATTGGTTGGGGTGGCAAAGAAGTGCTTTTAGGTAAATATGACGTGATGACTACTAAAGGTGGCAAGATGCAGCTGGTATGGGTTTCCTCTAACTCAATACCTCCATTAGCTGTTCAAGGTGGCTATAACGATACATCAGAGGGTTATGGTGGATACCCTCTAATGGTTTGTCACGGACCTTATAAGCAAGGTGTACATCCTGGCAAACTCTGGAAAGGAAACTGTAATATCGGTTGGGGAGGTAAAGAAATTACCCTTACTAATTACCAAATCTTAGTGATTAAAGCGAATCCTTAATCTTCGCTCGCTACCAAACGAAGCTTGGTTGTGTCTGTACAGCTCGCGGAGACGGGTCGGGTTCGCGCCGTGAAAACGCTTGGGTTAAGGTTGCAAACCTTAACCCGAAATGAAAATAGGGGACAAACCACATTTCTGATTCTAACGTTTTCTGTTGATGGCAAATCAAATGTAGGGTGGGTAGAGCGGTAGCGAAACCCAGCATTTATTTTAACTTAATAGTGGATTTCCACTGCGTTCCTATCCACCCTACATGTAATATATTGATTTTATTATCCACAGAATCCGTTAGAATCAGCATTTTTGACACACCAAACCCCTCACGTAATTGCGTAACAACATTATGTCCCGTAAAAAAATTATCGCCTCAGATCAAACCCTCTAATTTCCTTATTAATTCTCAGACTTTTTTATAGCTTGGCAATACATCCGCTTGCACTCCCTTTGGCAATCGCCCCATCGCTACACCTTCCCTAATTTCCTTAATGATGTGAACATTCGTATCACGTATTATCTTGGCTATCTCATGCTTATCTTCAAAAGATTGAAACAATAATATATATGTTTTTATAGCACGTTCTGGTAAAGGATAGCGTTCACTTTCATGACATAAAAGTGTTGTTCTACTTCTATAGCCAACAAGTTTACACAATTTGATAGTCCCTACAAACCAGTGGCTTACTTACAAATCAATGACTTGTGTGATTTGCTTCGCGTAGATTTGGCCACTTCAATACACGGAAAAACACTTCAATAATTCCGTGCATTGAAGTGTCATTCCGTGGCTCATCCCAATTCGTCATTCTCAATTACCCAATTCGCACTGTTTAAACAGCTCCATTGGTTTGGAGAGACTAGCGGCGTTGTTATACCCGTCGCGCATCACCTCGATGATCTCACGACATTCATTCTTGAACATCATTAAGAGCAATCAGCATAGATCATGACAATCAGTTAAATCTGCGTTCTATCAGGCTTTTAGATTTGCTCAACTCCTCCGGAACTGTTTGAGCTCCTATTAACCACTACACTTTTTCCAATAAACGATAACTTTCTGCACCATAAGTATTATTGAATCCTAATTCATTTGAATTAACAATAAACGCAAAAGACGCAAAAGGCGCAAAAGGCGCTAAAGAGGCTAAAAAGAGAAATAGCGCCTCTTGCGCCTCTTGCGTCTTTTGCGTTTACTCACCCTACGAAATCTTTAAAAATTAGGCTAATAGATCGTCATGCAATATGGGTGAGATGATAGAACGCTGATTTGCTTTCTTATCAATAATCTACGCTGATTAATAATATAAGTCAGGCTTATGCGTTTTAATTGCAACCCTTCAGTCAATTGGAAAACGCTATAGTTCAGGAAATTTTATAGTGTTCTTGATTGGCGGCTACACTTCTACACTCATTTTCAGACATAGCAAAACTGTCTTTCAATTTGACGCTGCATCCAGAAAACGCCATTAACCAATGAAAAACAGAAGGAAATTCTTTAGCTAGGCGTAACAGTCTGTCCATTGCAGCACTTTGTGCAACCTTTCCGCTTTCGTATTTTGAAAAAGCATTCTCTTCGCCTCCAAAGACTTTGGAAGCTATTTCTTGCGTTATCCCCAAGTTTTTTCTAATTGCCCGTATTTCTTCAGATGACAACAAACCATCCGCAAACTTTTTGGCTCTCAGAATTTTGGCATCATTTTTCTGAATTTGTTGACTATCTAGAAATTCTCTTTGGCAAGCGTTACAGACAGAGTATTCAACCTCAAATTCAATTTCCTGTCCTTTATAAGTAAAGCTATCTTTAGCTTTTAGAATGGAAATATCAGACGACTGACATAACTTACAACTAGACATCTTATTTTCCCAAAATTAATTTAAATGAAACGAAGCGAGTTCTATGCTCAAACTACCATTGATTAAGCAAAACTTAATGTAAAGCGGGTCAAATTCGATGTTTTCACTATTAGGTTTAGGATAGGTGACAATATAAACATCATCAATTGCTTGCCCATTTCCGTAATCAATGCTTTTGCTAAAATCACTTTCTCGCAATTGGGCAAGGCACTGAGCGACATCGCGAAGCTGATAACCCAAATTTGCAATATCGCGTTGTACCTTTCTTCCTCGATAGTCGATTTTATAGGCTAAAGCCGCTTGTCTTACTTCTTCTAAATCATATACTGGCACTGAATTTTCTCTAAATCATTATGGTTAGTTGTTTTCGCCATTTTTGACAACAAAAATGGTTTATTGCCGTATAGAAATTTGTATATAGGAACTGGCATAAAAAATCAAGTGCTAGACGCTACATCTTGATATTCACTGTTGGAAAGGCCGCTTATCTTTATGAGAAACTATATTACAATAAAGAGTACAACGAATTAGGAACTGTAAGTCAGCGAAGCTAAATAAACGAATAAATTATTTAACTTATTGATTTAACTCTATTTTTTGAATAAACAATCCGTTTATTTCGGAAAGTTAAATTGGAGTTATTATACTAAATTGATTTTCCCGTTACTAAAATCAAGAGACAAGGATCGCCCACGAAGAAAATCCAGTCCAAGAACACCGTCAATTCCTGAACTAGGCGGTAACGTGTGAGCAAGAATTGGAAAATCTGTACGTGTGTGTCCTAAAGCTAAAATCTTACTCAAAGTGATACTGGATACGGACTCGACACAGCTAGCTGTTGTAACCTCTATAATATTTGAACTGCTAGAAGGATCGTATCCAATAGCAACCAGTATATCCACATTGACTAAAGTTATCGTCGCACCAGTATCAAGTGCTAACCTTAATACGGCATTGCCTAACGGGCCCGTCAATTCGGCATGAACGATGATTAATCCTTGGTGGCCGTCAAATTGAAAATTCATAACACAATCCCTGCATTGAAGGGAATTGTCCCAGTATAAAGTACCGCAAATCGTGTCGGGTGCATTGCCATTGCCATGCGATAAACTTCATCACGATCAGGGCTGTGAAAAACGACTTTGCCACTTTGCACTTCTAATGCTTCATTAGTGATTGGATTGGCAACCAGCACCCATTCTGACTTGAATTGCGCTTCAATCTCTGAAAGGGTTAGTATTTTGTCCATAATTGCTGTCCCGTTTTCTATTAATTCTTACCCTCTATCCGTTCTCAAATTCGGGTCAAAATACACACATTTACAACGTATTTTGTATCATAATAGAGTTGAATAAAGGTTTGATTCAAAGTCCAGTTTTGTAGCCACGGAAAAACACGGAAAAACACGGAAATATTCCGTGTTTTCTGTGTCATTCCGTGGCAAAATCTACCTAAAGCTGTTGTTATGGTTGAGAGGCCGACACCCTAATTAACCGAAAACCAATTTGCTGTGGGTTTTCAAAACCCCAAAAACGTTTGGCGAGGCGTATTTGATTGCCCGATTGGGCAAAATGGCTGCCGCGAATGATGGGCATGGACATCAATCCGTTTAAATTACAGCGGTTGGCTGTTGTGTAGCTACTATCAAAAGGCATGGTGGAGCATGTCCATTCGCTTACATTGCCGTTCATGTCATATAGTCCAAAGTCATTGGCTTGAAATTGGGCGACTGGTGCCGTAACGGCATAGTGATCAGTGCAGGTTTCGCTGGTTGCGGCGTGGGTGCGCCAGGTGATATCGGCGATGTTGGCGTGTTGGCAAGGGGCACTTGAGTCGTTTCCCCAAGCGTAGGCGCTGGTTTTCCCTGCGCGGGCGGCGTATTCCCATTGGGCTTCGGTGGGGAGGCGGAAGGTTTGACCCGTTTTTTTAATTTCCTTTGCTTGTGAATGGAATGACAAAAATGGTGTCTAGTTCCCAATGCCGATAGGGCTGTCTTGCCTAAAATCTAAAATCAATATTGAAGCATAATTAAAAATAAAATGCTAACATAATGCCCTTTTGAAAAATGAGCCTCATCTTATGAAATACTGTTTCGTTTTCGTCTGCCAGCAAGGCGATTTAGAAATCAAATCTCTGTTACTTGCCGCTTCTTTAAAGCGTTATTTACGTGGTGAGTATGAATTAGTCGCGGCCCTTCCACAACCTGAAAGTCGTTGGGGTAGGCTTTCAGACAATACGCAAACTGTGATGCACACTTTGGGCGTGCGATTGGTACCCATTGTTAATCGTATTGATGAGGATTATCCGATAGGGAATAAGGTTGCTTGTTTAAGTATAGACACCTTGGCCGATAAAATCGTTTTTTTAGATAGCGATATCTTATGTTTGCGTGAATGCTTTCCCGATACTGCCCTTTTTGATGCCCCCTTTAATGCGAAACAGGCCGATTTAGCGACATTTACCCGTGATGTGACGCTTTGGCAAAAAATATATGATTTATTTCAGTTACCTTTACCGCAGCGGCGCGTGCTTTCCAGCACTTCTGGGGAAGTGATGTTGCCCTATTTCAATGCGGGTATGATTGTTGTGCAAAATGGGTTGAATTTTGGGCAAGTTTGGGAACACTGTTGTCAAGTGATTGATGCCGAGCCTTCCATTACGAAAAAACGCCCTTGGTTGGATCAAATCGCTTTACCTGTTGCGGTGAAGCAATTGAATTTAAAGTATCATTGTTTAGATGAACGTTTCAATTATCCGGCTCATGTGAAACCGCTCCCTGCCCTTTCCGCTTTACCCTTTTTCTGTCATTACCATTGGCCGTCTGTTATTCGGCGCGAACCTTGGCTTAATCAGTTAGTGATTGAATTAGTCACCGCTTATCCTCTTCTCAAAGACAGTTTATTAGCCGAACCAGAATGGGCACAGTTGCTTAAACCTTACACTTTGCAGAAATCACCGCGTCGTTGGTTTTCATTTCCCCCTGTGATCAAACGACAGGGCTTTTCAAAATCTCGGCCATTTTCAGAAGCGATTATCACTGGCATACCGCGCAGCGGTACCAGTTATTTATGTCGTTTACTGCATAGCGTGCCAGATTGCGTTGTGATTAATGAACCGACTGAGATATTTGCCCCTTTAAATAATCAATTAACGTTTTGGCAAGTCGCGACTTTTTATCAAGCATTAAGGCGCGATATTTTGGATGGTAAACCCGTCAATAATAAATTACATGAGGGTAAAGTGATTGAAGATACGGCTCAAATTGATATCATGACAGCCTATCACCCGACAGTCAGTCGCCCCGATTTTTTATTGGCTACCAAAAACACGCTGGCTTATATGGCAAGATTGCCGCAATTAAAACAAGTGCTACCTCATGCCCCAATCATCGCCTGTATACGTGATCCTTTAGACACGATAGCCTCATGGAAAACCAGCTTTCCTCACCTCAAACACGCCCAAGTTGTTGATTTTCCAGTGGGTTCACTCAATGATCCCTTCTTATCAGGATGGCAACGTCACCAGTTAGCCGAAATTGCGGCAACTCCTAACGAAGCCTTAAAACGGGCCTTATTATGGCGTTATTTAGCCGAAATCGTCTTAACCAATGCCCATCAATTGATCATCGTGCGTTATGAAGAATTAGTCACTCAACCCGTCAAAGTTTTAAAAACAATCCTAGAATCAATACCGCACGCCCCCCGATTACCGCGCCGCAATCAGATCAGCGCCTCAACCGTGAGACAAAAACGTGAAGTATTAGACGATGACGATTTACAAGCCGTTAATGATATTTGTAGAGAAAG
>JAYQWI020001537.1:0-10368 GCA_035871815.2 Candidatus Parabeggiatoa communis | reverse complement strand
CTCATGGCGAGATACGTTGCAATCCGTCTGGAAAAGAGAAAATTGAGGCCAAGGCGCTGATTGTGATGGTTAGGGAAGATAAAGGGATAACCAATGAAGACATTCAGGTTGTCTTGTCAGGTGGGTAAGCGGGCCTACTGAACTTCGTTTCATGCTGCTTTGCTGTTTGTCAAATCAACTATACTTCGCTCGAAGAAAGACATTTTCAAAGGGTGGCAACCCTGAAAATGTGAAACGCAGTAACGAGCGTAGCGAGATCATAGCCCCAGGCTCCGCCCCAATGCCATTAAGTTAAGCAGGGCGAACACATAGGTTCGCCCCTACAGCCCTTTAAATATGTGGTACTGGAAAGGGGCATACCTGCGTGTCTGCCCGAGACATAGGTTCGCCCCTACAGCCCTTTAAATATGTGGTACTGGAAAGGGGCATACCTGCGTGTCTGCCCGAGACGAAATGGCAGCGAGGCATCGCCTCAAAACGAAGCATTATAGAAAACGGATAGGTGGTAAGAACCTTGAGTTCAACAGATTGGAATGTTTTAAAGTTTTTTAATGAGATAGATTTAATTTTCATCTTATTTCCTCAAAACGTGGCGGTATCGTTATCTATTTAAATTTAACCGTACTGAGATGAGAACCAATATACCCAACATAAATCGTGTTACTTTCCTCATCAGGATAAAAATGAAAACGTAAATCGCCCGTTTTGATATGTTTTTCAAATAAGGCCTTCTTTTTATTAGGCAATCTGAATTTACGTTCTCGACCATATTTTTTAAGTGTGCTTTCTGATTCGCCACTGACATTAAGTCCATATTGCTTGGCAACCTGATCACTGTATGAACCATTTTGCCAATTTTTGGCATATTCATTGAGTCGTTTTAGCTTTTCAATGATTTGGTCAAAAAATTTTGATTGAATACCTAAACGAGTCAATTGTTTTTCTACTTCACCACATAAGACTAAATGAGGAAAAAATTCGTATCGAAGTTCCCATAAATCTTGACTTTTTTGGAGACTTTCCCGTTTTTTCTGTTCAAACCAAGCTTGATGTTTCTCTAAATGGACTGGTTTTGATGCCTGTTTAACGGCTATCATTTCAATGACATGACTACCCTCTTCCGTTAAATAATAATGTTCAACGTTTTTGATTTCATCAGTATCCCATAACTCATGAGACAAAAAACTCACACATAACGTTTCTAATAAGTAAGCAGCCCCTAGCCCATCAGCAAACTGCTTTTGATGATTGATCTCTATTTTAAATTCTGACAGTTCATTACGTTCTTTTTCAATAGGATAATCATCTGTTATCAGAGGCGTTTTGGTCATGATTTGGCGAAATTTATTTTTGACCTCTTCCTCTGAATCTTGCAGCCATTGTGACACAGTGTAATCTGGCGCTATTGGCAACTCATAAAGACTTTTTCCAAGTTTTTCAGGTAAATGAAGGGCTTCAAAACCTAATTCCCGGGCTTTGAAACAAGTGTTTATAAAAGTCGCTAACTGCTCTTTAGCTTCAGTTATCGTTGCAAAAGGGCTTGAAAGTTCATTAAAAATGTAAATATCCATAGCATGTTATTTCAATAATTCATCTAACTGATTACCCCATTCATCAAAAAAGCCTGGTGGCCATTTATTAATTCGACCATTTTCATCTATGATCGGTTGAATAATCTCAGTGCAATGTTCATCAGTTTCCAAATGGCGTTCAAAAAAGAAAATACCGACATTTTCCGGCGAGATTAACTGTTGTTTTGTGGCGACACGCACGCCATTGAGAACATGATCGCTATGGGTTTCAATGAACAGTTGTACACCCTGTTCAGCCGCTTGTGCAAACAATTTCCCTAACCGAGCTTGCCCCTGCGGATGTAAATGGGATTCGGGATTTTCAATAATCAGTAAATCGCCGGGACTGGCAAACAAAACGGCAGTAACGACGGGTAAGACGTAAGTCAAGCCAAACCCGACATTGGTGGGTTTCATATCTTCAGTAAATTCTTCACCAACTTCAAACTTATACGATAATCGGGCAATTTCAAATTCATCATATAAAACAGAAGTCAAGCGAACATTGGGCGTAATCTCTCCCAACCAGGCATCTAATTGTGCGAGTAAAGCCAAAGAGTTTGCTTTGGGGTGCGCTAAGGCTTTTATGGGAATATCTTTGCGTTGGTTTTTCGCAATAAAGTGCGTGGTAAACTCGCCGTGATTACCCAAAGTATGGATTTGTTCAATATGATAAGCGGAAGCCGGAAAAAAGGTTTTGGGACTCACTCTTTCCGTGTTTAAATATTGCCACTTATCCTGAAATAAGGCCTGTTTCCATACTTTTTGATCGGAGATTTGAAGTTGATGGGTGGGCAATAAATCTAATTCATCGCGTGATTGAAATTCGCCACGCAGTTCTATTTCTTCGTCCCATTCGACTTCAAAGGTAATGAGCTTTTCGGCGGTGCCATACATTGCATAAGCATCTTTGCCTTTACCAATTTCAATATATTCACCATTTAACAACAAGCCTTTATTTAACAACGTATTTTGTCGATAAGATTGCCGGAGCAATAATAAGCTTTGCAGAAACGTCGATTTACCCATGCCATTCAAACCGGTGAGAATATTGAGTTGGCAGGGTGGTATTTCAGCTTCCGAAAAAGCTTTGAAGTTTTGTACGTAAATATTCGTGATCATAATGTATATTTTTTAATCAGCGATTCGATGGTTTTAAATCTTTTTATCACCAGCTTTTTACCCCAACTTGAACGAGAGACTGATTTAAAAAAATCATCATCATTTTTCAACAACGATTTGAATTCTTTAATTAGCCGAGATTTTGATGACAATAAACGTTTATTTTCGCTATCACTCAATTGTGCAATGAGTACAGTCCAGACTTCAAATAATGCACCGTTTTGCATTTTATTACCATCAAGGATTGATTTACTAAAAATATGTTCACCAAATAATGCCTGGCAAACTAGCAATGCTTTCCAAAGAGTATTTTCAAACTGTTCTCGTTGTTCAGGACTCAGAGAGGCTAATTTTTCCATGGCATCATCAAGAAACAACGTAAAATTTGGGTTCTTATATTTTTCATAAGGTGTCATAGAAAAAGCTAAATAACGCAAAATTAATTCGCGCGCCCGCATTCGATTGTCTTTAAGACGAATAATCTTGGTAAAGCGCTCATCTTTAACCAATGCATTTAGATAACGGGTTGATTCTCCCTGATTAAGTACATGACGTATCTCTTGTGTGGTTAAAATCAGCCCACCGGTATTGATTCGCCGGAAAATATCATATTTCACTCTTTTGGGCGTACCCGGTTTGATCAAATACGTGGTGACTTGATAACGTGCCATTTTTCGTTTGAGAATATGGCTTAATTGCTCATAAGTTTTACCATTGAGATCAGTCAGTATTTCTAAACCCTGTAAGATTAAATCCTGATAAATCATAAAACGTTTAAATGTCGAAAGTCGTTGTAAGCCATCAACAATGAGCCATTTATTATCATCAGAAGCATCAAAATAAAATACAGGCAAAGGCAAGCGTAATAAAATAGATTCGATGAGCCGACTCATCACTGATTCAGCCCATAAATTACCACTCCTTTGAAATTCGGTATTCATATCAATGGCATCATCTTCAATCATGCCAATAATCGTTGACAAACTATTTTGTTCTATAGCAATATCAATATCTTTAGGTTCAAAGGGAGAATCGATATTTTCTGTAGTGCTATCAAATTCTTCAACTTCTTCTTCGATTTCCATTAATTCATCATTTTGCATCATATTCTATACCTCGATATCCAACAACTTAGTCGTATCATTGATGTTTTTTTGAATGAAGGCACTGACATCAAGGGGGGCAAGTTCAAAAAAGATAATATCGCCCTGTTCAACGGCGCGTTTGTCTAACACGGAAATTTTTTTAAGTTTGTTCTTCACGATCTAATTGTTCATCTGGTTTATTAAAGTCAGTTTCGTTGGTAATGGCATAACCCTTTCCATATTGAAAATCAAGAAAAGGGTATGGGGAACCATAACGACTACGTTTATAACGCAGAATTTCCCGTTTAATGATGGGCTTATTATTTTTCAGGGTGATTTGCAATGGGTAAGTTACCAGTCTTTGCACATTGGCAATCGGCATACGGAATTGAATGGCTAATTCAATATCTTCATGTTCATGTCCACGACTGATAACTTCCTTAAATCCACCCCGTTTGCTTAATGCCTTTTGCACATTGTCTTTCATAGCCTCTTTTAGAAAACGAAATACCTCAAACAAAGTCGATTTACCACTGCCATTGGCACCGACAATGACACACATTTGAGGCATCTTTTTAATTTCAACCGATTGAAATGTCTTAAAATTTTTTAATGTGATTGATTCAATTTTCATTTATAATAATATACTGAGAGTGTTTTTTTTAAAGTTGTTTCATTCCTGCCAAAGGCATCAAACTAAAATATTTCTATTACTAACTAACCAAATCTTTTTTCGTGCTGTTGTTTATTTTAAATTAATTAGATAGAGTAAAAAAAATGTCACTTTTACAACTTCTGCATCTGATGGTGATTATTGGAGGCACAGTTGCTCTAGTATCAAGCTGTTATATCCGATTTGGATGGTTTATAGCCCTAATTTCTATTGTGCCATCAATATTTATTTTTAACTTGATAGGTGGTTTTCCAAGTAAAATCAGTGATTTAAGGATAAAAAAAGCGTTTAGAAAATATTCAGATAATGAACTCGCTCAAATGATAACAATTGATAACTGGATTAACTTGCCATTTATATTGCGTGAAATGCTATATAGAGGAAAGGATATAAGCATCTACAAAGATAAGATTTTAGAAATGGCACAATTAGCCAAAATCTCACCTCATTATGATTATTATTATTTAAAGAGAATTATCAAGTTCTTTTATGGCTTAGATATTGATGATGATTTACCTGTATAACAAATTGTCCACTCGTTCCACAAGCATCACGAACAATCCTAGCACCCAGACGGAGTTCCAATGCAGGAGTATTGGAACCGAGTGGGTAATCACTATAAAGAATTGTATAATTTGTATAATAATTAACAAATACTGCCTTTGCCTTGATTCACAATTCTTATCAGTCCATCTCTAAAATGTTTAAAACTGGATGAACGATTATTTTCAATCGTCATATTAGGTGCAACTTGTTGTGCTAATTGAGTTTTGAATAAGGTTTGATAACCATGATCTTTGAGTAATTTATCCAGGGTTTCCCAAGTGCCTCCTTTTATCGCATCAGGATCACGGAATTTTTGCTGCTTGTCTAATTTCGCTGGTACTTTTGGAAATTCA
The DNA here is from genome assembly GCA_035871815.2 of Candidatus Parabeggiatoa communis. Lineage (GTDB taxonomy): Bacteria > Pseudomonadota > Gammaproteobacteria > Beggiatoales > Beggiatoaceae > Parabeggiatoa > Parabeggiatoa communis. Next base: position 5,018 of record JAYQWI020001537.1, on the reverse strand, counting down.
ATCCGAATGGCTGGAATATCACCTAAAAACCAAGCTTCTAATTCTTCAATAGCAATACGATGTAAAACCACATTCCCCTTTTTTTTGATCACAACGCGACTCGCTGTACATAATTCTTGTTTAAGCTGTTTGCAATCGTCATTGTCTCTATCTACTAAAACCACAATCCGCCAATCATCGGGCATAAAATTGGCGTAAGCTTGCATTCGCTTAGGCAATCGTTTTAACAATTTTTTCTTACCTTGAAAATTATGGATATCAAACGTATGTTGAGGGCCAATTATTTTAGGAACCAGTATGTCAAGGGTCATTTCCATTGACAGTTCTTCGACTAAAAATTCGATATGCATGACAATCACCTAATAGGGCAACCCTTTTAAATAACCTTCAGACCATAAATCGCCTAATCCTTCTTCATTTTCAATAAAATGTTTAGCATGAGGAATTTCATCGGCGCGTGTGATAGTGGCATAACCGTCATCTTCTCGCTGAAAAATCCAAAGTGATTTTGCATCGATAATGGTATTCACAAAAAAAGGCGAATGCGTAGAAACAAATACTTGAGATTGTTGTGAATATAAACTTAATTCTTCACTTAACGGTTCAAGTAATTTATGATGTAGTCCATTTTCTGGTTCTTCAATGCAAAGCAATTGTGGTGGTTTTGGATCATTGAGGAGAATTAAATACGCTAAGAGTTTTAGCGTACCGTCGGATGCAAATCGGGCTAAAAACGGTTTGTTAAAAGCTTTATCTTTAAATAATAACGTCAGCCTGCCATCAAGGGTTTGTTCAGAATCAACACGTTCTAATTTGGGAATTCGTTTAGCTAACCGTTGCAAAATCGTTTTGAGCCTGTCGGGATGCTCATCGGCTAAGTATTGCACAACATTGGCGATATTATCGCCTTCACGCGAAAGATGTTCTATTGCCCCGGCAATGGCTAATTGACGCGCTTGATTGGGTATAAAATCGGACAAAAACCAACTTTCAATAAAGCGTCTTAAACTGGCAACACGCGGATTATCAGATAATTGGCCAATGGTTTTGAGGGCCAAAGAGCTGGGATCATCCATTTCATAATGAACCCTTTGAGCATTTTTTTCCGGTGCGTTTCCACTAATGACTTCACCACTGCCATCCGTAAAATTTAATAAAGCAAAGGGCTTACCGCTTTCTCCACTTTGCCACTGTAACGTTTCTTTAGAAACAACCGACATTTTTTGTTTTTGGCTAATCGCAAGCGCATAAGTCATAATGGGTTGTCTGGCCCATTCTCGATATTTAATAATGATTTCAATTTCTTGCGTTTTTGCATTGCGAGAAATGACTTCTTGAAATCTGCCCCGATTATCTAAAGCTTTACGCACATTTGTACTCAAACAGTCGGACAGAAAACCAATCACATCAAAAAATGTGGTTTTACCGCTACCATTAGGCCCTAAAAAAACGGAAAAGGGTTGAATGCCCTTTAACGTCACATTTTGTAAAACACGATAATTTTTAATCGAAATTTCTTCAATGGTTAGCATAATAATTATTGTTTTTCAATCTGCTAAATTGTGAACGTTTTTCGTAGAGACGCGATGCTCGCGTCTCTAATAAATCCTATTTTCGTTTCGACGCGATGCTCGCGTCTCTAATAAATAAAATAACGCGAAAAAGAGACGCGAAGCATCGCGTCTCTACAAAACAATAATAAACAATAATATGACGCGATGTTTCGACGCGATGCTCGCGTCTCTAATAAATAAAATAATATGACGCGATGCAGAAACGCGAAGAAGAGACGCGAGCATCGCGTCTCTACAAAAAAATTTATATGAACAATATAAATTATGATATATTATAACTTGTCAATATTCGACAATACCGAAATATTAAAAAAGGTTGAGCTATGCAAGACCCCACAAACCGTTCTGATAGAGACACCGGACACGTTGAAGTCAAAAATACCACTTGTTATATGTGTGCTTGCCGTTGTGGTATTCGTGTGACTTTGCGCGATGGCCAAGTGCGTTATATTCAAGGTAATCCCAAACATCCCCTCAATCAAGGTGTGATTTGCGCTAAAGGGGCCTCGGGGATTATGAAACAATATTCGCCGGCGCGTTTGACTAAACCGCTGCGACGTAAACCGGGGGCTGAGCGCGGTACGTCTCAATTTGAGGAAATCTCTTGGGATGAAACTTTCCGCATTTTAGAGGAACGCTTGGCATCGTTGCGGGCTTCTGATCCGAAAAAATTTGCACTTTTTACAGGGCGCGATCAAATGCAAGCCTTGACGGGTATGTTTGCTAAACAGTTTGGTACGCCCAATTATGCCGCTCATGGCGGCTTTTGTTCCGTTAATATGGCGGCTGGTCTGATTTATACCATGGGCGGCTCCTTTTGGGAATTTGGTGGCCCCGATTTAGATCGCGCTAAATTGTTTGTGATGTTAGGCACCGCCGAGGATCATCACTCTAATCCGATGAAAATCGCCCTTTCCAAATTTAAGCGTAATGGCGGGCGTTTTATTTCTATCAATCCAATACGTACTGGCTATTCTGCTATCGCTGATGAATGGATTCCGATTAAACCCGGTACCGACGGCGCGTTATTATTAGCCTTAACGCATGAGCTGATCAAACTCGGATTATATGATCGTGATTTTTTAGTGCAATATACTAATGCCCCAGAATTGATCAACATGGCGGAGGATAGCACAGAATATGGTATGTTTGTGCGTTTTGAGGTGCCACCAGAAGAAGGTTGCTTTGATCCCCAAAATAAATTGTGGTGGGATCGGGAATTAAATAAGCCCGTTTCTATGCACACTGAAGGTGTTGATCCGTATTTGTTGGGTGAATTTAAACTGGACGACGGTACGCCGGTTAAAACCGCTTTTCAATTATTAAAAGAGCGCGTCGATGAATCTACCCCTGAATGGGCTCAAACCATTACGGGTATCCCCGCCGAGGCTATTCGACGCTTGGCTTATGAAATGGGGGTGATGGCGCGTGATCATAAGATTGAATTGCCGATTCCGTGGACTGATTGTTGGGATAAAGAGCATCAGAGTGTGACTGGCAATCCGATTGCCTTTCATGCCATGCGCGGCCTTGCCGCTCATTCCAACGGTTTTCATACGATTCGAGCCTTGGGCATTTTGATGAGTTTGTTGGGTACGATTGATCGGCCGGGTGGCTATCGTCATCGGCCCCCCTTTCCGCGCCCCATTCCCCCTTGCGCTAAGCCACCTAAAGGCCCTGAGGCCGTGCAGCCCGGTCAACCGCTTGACGGTATGCCCTTAGGGTGGCCGGCCTCACCGGATGATTTATTTGTGGATGAGCAAGGGGAGCCCATTCGGCTTGATAAAGCGTTTTCTTGGGAATTTCCACTCTCAGTGCATGGTCTTATGCACAATGTTATTACGAATGCATGGCGCGGCGATCCTTATCCTATTGATACTTTAATGATTTTCATGGCGAATATGGCCTGGAATTCGTCCATGAATACCACTGAAGTGCGCAAAATGCTCAGTGATAAGGATGACAAGGGAGACTATAAAATTCCTTTTTTGGTTGTCGCTGATGCTTATCAATCAGAGATGGTTGCTTTTGCCGATTTGGTGCTGCCCGATACGACTTATCTGGAACGTCATGATGTGATGTCAATGCTGGATCGACCCATTTCTGAATATGATGGGCCGGCTGATTCTGTGCGTATTCCGATTTTGCCACCCAAAGGGGAGTGTAAACCCTTTCAAGAAGTGTTAATTGAATTGGGAACGCGCTTGAAATTGCCGAATTTTGTCACTGAAGACGGCTCGCGTAAATATAAAGATTATCCCGATTTTGTCGTTAATTTTGAGGCAGGCCCCGGTATCGGTTTTCTCGCCGGTTGGCGCGGTAAGGATGGCAAAAAGTTTTTGCGCGGTGAGCCCAATCAGCGCCAGTGGGAAATGTACACGCAAAATAACAGCGTTTTCCATTACGAGCTGCCCAAGTCTTATCAATACATGCGTAACTGGAATAAAGGATACTTACATTGGGCACGGCATCACAGTCTCATTCGTTACGCGGAACCGATTATTATCCATATTTATTCTGAAGTCTTACAAAAATTCCGTCTGGCCGCTCAAGGCAAATGGGATGGCAAACAGCCACCTGATCACTTACGTGATCGGGTTGAAACTTATTTTGATCCGCTACCGTTTTACTATGAACCGTTGGAATCGCAGCTCGTGGATACCGAAGTTTATCCACTCAACGCGCTAACCCAACGCCCGATGGCCATGTATCATTCATGGGATTCTCAAAATGCCTGGTTGCGACAGATTCATACCTATAATCACTTATTTGTGAATCCAAAATTAGGTCTATCCAATGGATTTAAAGATGGTGACTGGGTTTGGGTAGAATCACAGCAAAATCGGGTACGTTGCCAGTGTCGTTTTAGTGAGGCAGTGGAACCGGGAACGGTTTGGACATGGAATGCCATCGGAAAAGCCGCTGGCGCATGGGGCCTCTCTCCGAAAGCCAATGAATCTCAACAAGGTTTTTTGCTGAATCATGTCATTTCAGAAGAATTGCCCTCTCATCAACACGGTGAACATTTGTCCAATTCTGATCCGATTACCGGACAAGCTGCTTGGTTTGATGTGCGGGTGCGTGTCTATAAAGCATCATCATCCGATCCGGCCCAAACATCGCCTCAGTTTGAAGCGATGAAACGCTTACCCGGTATGGGCCGCCGCAAGAAGTGGCTGGCTTATTTTGCCGGAATGTTTGGGAAAAAATAAAACGGTTATAAAATTCAGAATGAAAGAATTGGGATGATTAAAAGCCACGGAATGACACAGAAAGCACTGAATATTTCCGTGTTTTTCCGTGTTTTTCCGTGGCAAAAACACACAAACCTATGTTGGCCTTTCCAATAGGGAATATCAAGGCGTTGATAACTGATAACTGATAACTGATAACTGAAAAAAACGAGTCATCCAGATGAAACAACTAGCCCTGATTATCGATCTG
>JAYQWI020001536.1:0-3033 GCA_035871815.2 Candidatus Parabeggiatoa communis | reverse complement strand
AATATACTGACAGAGCCTTGATTTTAGCTCAACCCATTACCGGTTTGCCCGTAGAATTGGAAAAAGAAGTCCAAGTCATGGAAATGCCATTACCGACAGTGGATGAACTCAGGGTGGTTCTTGCCTCTGTTTGTCGGCGCTTTTATTTAGAAGATAACCAGTGCGAACAGACATTGCCAGTATTAGAAGCGGCACTGGGATTAAGCATCATGGAAGCCGAACTCGCTTTTGCTAAAACGATTGTCGAAAAAGGCCGCATCACAGAAACTGAGATTCCCTTAATCATAGCCGAAAAAGAACAAGTTATTCGTAAAAGTGGCTATTTAGAATATCACCATCCCCAAGAAAACTTAAACGATGTCGGTGGATTGGATAAACTGAAAGAATGGTTAAACCGTCGTGCCAACGCTTTTTCAGAATCCGCACGCGAATATGGATTGGAACAGCCACGCGGTATTTTACTACTGGGCGTACCCGGAACCGGTAAAAGTTTAGCAGCCAAAGCCGCATCCAAGGCTTGGCAATTTCCCTTATTACGCCTAGACATGGGCAAAATTTATGGCGGAATCGTCGGCCAATCTGAGCAAAATATACGCGGCGCACTTGGCATTGCCGAAACACTCGCGCCTTGTATATTATGGATAGATGAAATTGAAAAAGGACTCTCCGGCGCACAAAGCTCAGGTGCCACCGATGGCGGCACCACTTCAAGAGTACTGGGGACTTTTTTAACGTGGATGCAAGAAAAAACAAAACCTGTGTTTGTACTAGCGACTGCCAACGACATCAGCCAACTCCCACCAGAGTTATTACGCAAAGGGCGGGTAGATGAAATTTTCTTTGTTGATTTGCCCGATAACCAAGCACGCCAAGAAATCCTTGGCATTCATCTACGCCGTCGTGACAGGGGAGAATTATTTTCAGAGGAAGAATTAAATCATATTGCAAAAGAGGCGAAAGGATACACCGGTGCAGAACTAGAAGAAGCCGTCAAAGAGGCCCTATTTCGGGCCTTTGATGAAGGACGACAAATCAAAGCAGACGATGTGATTGCCGCCATCAAGGATTCTTATCCGCTCTCCAAAACCATGCAAGAAGTCATTGAAGCCACTCGAAAATGGGCAAAAAACCGGGCCGTGCAAGCCAGTAGTCAAGAACCTGAAGCTTTTGAAGAAAAGGAAAATAAGGCGCCCCGCTTGCGCCAAGAAGCGGCTAATCCTTTTATTTAGTCCCAACAAAAATCAATAACTCAATCGCTCTGCGAAATCGGAACGCTTCGATTTTCGTTCCTGTTATTTTGCCGCGCTTCGATTGGAGTGCAAAATTTATTTTGCCGCGCTTCGATTGGAGTGCAAAATTTATTTTGCCGCACTTCGATTGGAGTGCAAAATTTATTTTGCCGCGCTTCGATTGGAGTGCAAAATTCATTTTGCCGCACTTCGATTGGAGTGCAAAATTCATTTTGCTTCAAAACCGAGCAATACTAAATATGGCCAATTTTTATTACGAAGCCCTAAAAGAACAAGGACAATCAGCAGACGATCTGCGCGATCAAGTCAGTGAATCACTCAATTTATTTGAGCGTTATTTGTATACAGCCATCAAGGCTTTGAAAAACAAAGAAGTGAAATGCCGATGGGAACCCGTGAGCGGTTATCAATATCAATTGACACCAAAATCAAAGGTTTATCAATGGCAGCTTTGGACAGAAATTCTGATTCAAGGAGATGAACCCGGTTGGTTTTGGATCACCAAGGATTTGGATGACGAACAACCGCCCGGCTCCGATTTTCAGCCCGACTTTGAAGAAACCATCCGTATTGGCAAAGGCGTTCATGCCCAAAAAATGCAGTGTTCTCCAGAACAATTACAACGACAGGGGAGTCGCTGGCGACTGTTTTTGGGAACAGCATTTGAGGCCAAACAAATCAACTGGTCAGGCTACCGTCTGGAAATAGAACCCATACAAACTGTGCCACGCGAACCACAAACCTTGCGCTTTAAAGGTGAAGATATCGATTTTGACATCGTCAACACGCATCCCTTACAACTGAAAGTCCACGCTGAACTGCATCAAGGCGACACGCTACAGATTAATGATAACGAATACGCCATTGAAATAGTACGCACCTTCGATAAAAAGCAATTACCCGCTAAAATCTATCAATCCGCTGAAGGCCGTTATTGGACTTGCAACCAACCCAAATTGACTTTAGAACTCTGTGAAATACAAAACATCACTTCTGAATACCTCTCTACTTTAACACCAGAAAAACTGACTGGAGAAAATTGGGACATTGAGGGTTATGAAGCGTGGGAAGCCAAATCCAACAATATCCGTTGGACACTGGAGAAACGCATCACCCAGACGATTAACCCAAAGGATGAACGCCTACCTGAACTCACTTTTGACTTAACAATCAGTGAACACGATAAAAAATGGATTCAATTGCTTGAAGATACAGAAGAAAATGACGACAGGGCCGAAAGTGGGCAATCCACATTAGAGCATTTTTTTAGCGATAATGTCAGTATCTTGGATGCCAACTCATCCGATCCCAAAAAGGCCTATCGGATTCTTAAGGCTAATTATGAAGAAAAGCATCTGTTATTGGCTAAAGATAAATCGGCTAATAGCGTCTATCCGCCAAAAGACACTCATCTGAAAGTGAAGGTGGAGCTGGGTTCGCTTCGCAAACAACAGGATGCCATAACAAAACTGAGAAAAACACCCCCACCGCAATTAAAAGGCTTGATTCAATTAGTGAATGATCGGCAACAAGTCCAATGGCCGATATTTCCTCCAAAGCCCGTGGAGAATTGGGCAGTGTTGACTGACTTAGCCTATGATGGTTGCGATTCACAACGCCAGTTTGTACAAAAAGCCTTAGCGAAACCCGATTTTGCTATTCTTGACGGGCCACCGGGCACAGGTAAAACCACAACGATCTTAGAATTGATTATCCAATTGGTAGAGCGCGATCAGCGCGTGCTATTATGTGGTTCCACTCATGCGGCTATTAACAACGTACT
>JAYQWI020001535.1:0-5848 GCA_035871815.2 Candidatus Parabeggiatoa communis | reverse complement strand
GTCACCGCCCATTGCACGGCATCCAGCCCTTGATAACCCGAATAATCGACAAACACTACCGCATCAAACATCGCCTTTTGCAATAACCAACGCCCTAACTCTTGGGCCAAAAACGTTTTGCCTTGCCCACTAAAACCACTCAGCACGACACGCCGTATTCCATCAACAAACCCATTCTCAATTTGCCATAATTCCTTACGCCGCCCCCAAAAACCCGCGTCTGGCAATGTCGATAAATTATGCGGCTGAAATTTTGGAGATTTCTGCCTCATTCTCAAAACGAGGGGCGTGTCTTCACCCGCTTGATACAAGGTGGGTAAAAACCAATCACTCACTTTAATCTCAACACGCTCTTGCCCACGTTGCAAATCGCGGCGTTTTGTGTCTTGCAATAAAGCCTGACGCGCCTTATCCAAAGCCATCCCGACACTTTCACCTGCTGCGATTTCCCGATAAAACCCGCCAAACAGCAGTTCAGTTGCCCGCACCATCACCGAATAACTCATGGCTAAGACTGACGGCACACTGCTTGCCACCAAACCAACGGCGATACTGCCGATAGGTTCTTCCTCGGTTTCCTCATCATCATGCGCTACCATTGCCGATTGACAAGCCGATAACACCATTAAACGTATTTTAGATTCTGACAATAAATAGGATAACCAAGAAGTTGGCACATAAAATTTGTCTCTACCGTTTTTGCCATACTTGCCCGCTTTTTCAAATAACAAATAACCGGTATTTGCACCAATTTCCAAATCACGCAACTGTTTACGCAAACCTCGTGATACACTACTTAATTGCATAATCGTGGTGTGGGCTAAATCACCGGTTTTATCAAAATAACCATGCCCATCAAAATGAATCACATCAACATGTGGCAAGTCAGAATTTTGCAAACGTTGGCATAAATTTTCAAATGTCGCGGGCTGTAAAAATTCCACCGTGATAGCCGGATAATTTTCAATCGCTTTTAACACCGCTTGAGCATCGGTACGTGGATCAATAAAACCAGCACCTTGTGGACGACTGATGACAAACAAGATATGCAAACTCGATTGAGTCGCATAAACCGGAAAAGTGGTTTTGGATTGTGGAATCCGCCGTAAAATCGTAATCGAAGGCTGAAACGCAAATAAAAATTGCCCGGCATCATGCAGTAATTCCCACGGTAACGATAAAATTTCAGGGGTTTGGGCGGTAAGGGTGACTAAATATTTGTCACTGGGCGTATTGATAAAGTGAGCAAATAATTGTTTTGCCGACGCATTATTAAATACGGCATCAAATAGCTTTTGCCCCCATTGTGATAATTGTGTCGTGACGCGCTCGGCTTCTTGATCGTCAAGCTCCATCACATACTGCGTGGCATAGACTTCTAAATAATGGCGAATCGCTTCTCTATCTTGGGGATGAAGCGGTATGGAAAAATCAAGCGTTATTGGGGGATGTTGAGCAAAATGAATGGTGATTTGCTCGGCATTTTGGAAATGTAAATTGAGTTCTTGGGGCATAGTTTTGTCTTTTTTTTTATCACGCAAAGACGCAAAGTCGCAAAGGAAAAGAACGCCAATCTTCGCTTAGTGCTTTTCTTAGCGTCTTAGCGTCTTAGCGTGAGACAATGATTATTCCAAACCATTAACAACCCTAAAAATACCCTCCTTAAACAAAGCAGAACCAAAATTAATCAGCAATCCTAAGCGTTTATCTGCTAATCTAAGATAAGTTAAAAGTTGTTTTTTATGTACTGGTATAACCGTTTCAACGGATTTCAATTCAACAATGACCAAATTATCAACTATTAAGTCTGCTCGAAATCCTTCTTCAAAGGTAATTTCTTCATAATGAATAGGAATCGGTTTTTGCCGTTCTACAAATAATCCTCTTTTCTTCAATTCATTCGCCAATACCACTTCATATACCGATTCCAATAAGCCTGGCCCTAATTTCACGTGAATATTATAAGCGGTATCAACAATTTGTTTAGCTATTTGGTTTTCGTGCATTATGATTTCCTTATTCTCACGCTAAGCCGCTAAGTCGCAAAGGATAAGAACGCCAATCTTTGCTTAGTGCTTTTCTTAGCGTCTTTGCGTCTTTGCGTGAGGATTATTAACTCTCTTTTAAGACAACTTTTTCTGTCAAGTAAATAACATTTTGCTGACGATTGATACAGTGCAAATCAATCAAATCTTCCAAAATATCATCCAGTTCCTCATCACTTAAACTGAAATGATAGTTATCCCGCATTTTGACTTGCAATTCCGACAAAGGCATTTCAAAATTCAATTCACCACGACATAAGTGATGCAAGGCGACTAAAACCTCGGCTTGCTCCGGTTTCAATTTAAGCGTTGTTAAACCAATGCCAAATTGAATTAAGTACAAAGCCGCGCCCACTTTCATAAGCCAATCTGAAAGTACGCCACCAATCACAATAGTGGTAATATTAGTGGCTTCTTTTGATCGTTCTTGGGCATCTTTGATTAAGGCTTTCAGATTAATTTGCATATTTGGCAACAGTTTAACGCTTTTCGCGACAACAATGACTCCTGCTTGATCACGCTCAATCGTTACTGTTTTTGCTTGTTGTGAGTCATTGCCAGAAACGCTATATTCCTGATCTGCCTCAATAAAATATTGAATAGCTGCAATGGCTTCTACGCCTTGTTGTTCATTTTGATAAGCGAACTGTCCATACTTATGACAAACTTCTAATGGTAATTGCATTTTTTAATCTCCAAAATTTTATTTTTTATCAAGTCAATAGCATTTGTCACGCAAAGCCGTTAAGTCGCAAAGCAAGGGCAGACACGCAGGTCTGCCCCTACAAGACATACGATTTTATGTAGGGGCGAACCTTAGTTATCGCCCTTATTGCGGAGATTAAGCTGTCACCATGCTCTTACCATGCTCAATATAATATTGAAACTCATCTCGGAAAGTTTTGACAAAACTACTCACGGGCATGGCTGCGGCATCCCCTAGCGCACAAATTGTGCGTCCGCCAATTTTATTGGCGACATCTGTCAATAAATCCAAATCTTCTTGTCGCCCTTCACCATGATAAATCCGGTGTACGATACGCGATAGCCAACCTGTTCCTTCTCGACAAGGGGTACATTGTCCACAAGATTCTTCATAGTAAAAATGAGAAATCCGGGCTAACACTTTTACCATATCTGTGGTGTCATCCATCACGATCACGGCCCCTGAACCTAACATGGAACCGGCTTTAGATATCGAGTCATAGTCCATCGTTAAGCCCATCATCGTTTCACCGGTGAGTATCGGGGTAGAAGAACCGCCTGGAATCACGGCCTTCAATTTGCGTTCTTTCCATACGCCGCCAGCCATGTCTAATAAATCCGCAAACGGGGTGCCCATGGGAATTTCATAATTACCCGGTTTGTTGACATGTCCAGAAATCGAAAACAATTTAGGGCCGCCATTGTTCGGTTTTCCGATATTTAAAAACCAGTCCCCACCATTGTTGAGAATCTCTGGCACTGATGCCAAGGTTTCGGTATTGTTAATGGTGGTGGGTTTGCCATATAAACCTTTAGCGGCTGGAAAGGGCGGTTTATAACGTGGTTGTCCTTTCTTGCCTTCGAGAGATTCTAACAGGGCCGTTTCTTCACCACAGATATAAGCACCTGCGCCGTGATGCGTATAGATATCAATATCGACTCCTGAACCTAAAGCGTTTTTGCCCAATAAACCGGCATCATAAGCTTCTTTCACCGCGGCCTCAAAACGCTCAATCGGTTCGGCAAATTCACCGCGAATGTAGTTATAACCGACTGTCGCGCCTATCGTGTAACAGGCGATTGCCATGCCTTCAACCACGGCATGGGGGTTATAACGCAAAATATCGCGATCCTTGAAAGTCCCTGGTTCCCCTTCATCTGAATTACAGGTCAAGTATTTTTGCCCCGGTTTATCACGCACGGACAACATAAAACTCCATTTCAAACCGGCCGGAAACCCTGCGCCACCGCGGCCACGTAGGCCTGATCCCTTGAGCCGATCAATGATGTCTTTGGGCGGCGTTTTTTCAGTTAACACCTTACGCAGCGCCTTGTAACCGCCAGTGCTTTCATAGACAGGCAATGTCCAAGATTGATCTAAATGGATGTTTTTAAAACACAGTTCATTTGACATAAAAAAAGCCTCGTTTTCAAAAGAATGAATAAGTAAGTTAATTGAGGTGTCTATTTCATGCGGGTCAAATGCTTTGGGTGAACTCGCGATTGATATCGATATTAATAAACGCTAAAGGCGCTAAAGGCGCTAAAGACGCTAAAGACGTTTTTTTTCAATATCAAATAATAAACTCTTTGCGCCTTTTGCGTCTCTTGCGTCTCTTGCGTTATCAATATATTTAATACATTTCAAATCCTGGACAATCTACATGAATCCATTTGCTTTGATCAAGGACATCATCTGTGTTTGGAGGCACTAATACGCCGCAAGTGGAGTAGTTACCCAAGGCCAGGCCTTCTGGAATGGGGAAATTAAAAAGGGGATAAGTCTTTTCTCCCGCAATGTTGGATGCGGCAATATAGGCATCGGGCGTATTGGGAAAACCAAATTCGTCAGGATACCCCAGCGTCATAAAGTTGCCATCTGGAAAGATAATCGCGACGTATAAATCAGCGTCTCCGGCACCATTGACTGTCATGTCTAATAATAATGTATTGCCTGTGGTATAACGGGTTTGGTTTAAGCCCATTTTGACTGTCATGGGGGTAAGACAGGTTGAAGCTTGGATGTCTGGTGTTTGTTGGATTTCACCAAATTGAACGTCTGACCAAATGCCTTCCTTGCTTTGAACTTGATATAAAATACGCCATTGTCCTGCAGTGCAGAAGTAGTCATATCCGGTTTCATAACGCTCTTGTGCGCTGTTGTAACGCAATGCTAATTCGGTGCGTTCAAAGTGAGTGGTTTCTCCTTGATATTCATCGAGTTGCCAATTGGGCCTAATTAACACAGCACGGACTTGGTTGATCGCTTCGGCTCGATTAGGAATGACTTTTACCCATAAAGTCGCATTGGCGGTTTCACCCGTTAAGCTGACACTGGGATGGACTTGCACAATTTCTGGCGGATGTGCTGCATGTAATCCTTTGCGTCCGAGATAGGTTCTGGCTGCATATCGTCCATCTCCACTAACGGTATATGAACCATCGCCATCATCGTCTAACCAAGGATCTTGATTGCCAAACCATTGTGGTTGACTGGTTACCATCTCGCGTGCGCTAAAAAAGGCGTTACCCACGGTTTCACCACGACGTAATTCCCGAATGAGTTTATTGGAAAAGCTGTCGTACTGAATTTCCCAAGCTTTGTTGGAGGCATCGGCACTGGTGATGACGATTCGATTAGCGACTCCCTTGAGTTCGTCAATAAAAGAGCCCGAATAGCAACTATCAAGCATAATCACTTGTTTTACGCCAGTGGGGATTTTTTCAAACAACTGGTTCAACTGTTCAGCTGACAGTTCATAATCCTGCTTAAGCCGGAAGTAATCGGGCAGGGCATGTCCATGCCAGTAGAAAACAAATTGTTGTCCAGGTTGGAGATGACTCGCCGCTTTTTCAAAAGCGTCTTCTAATTCTTCAGCCGGATCAATCAATTGGTAATCTTGTAGCTCGGTTTCCAGATAGCCGTCTCCATCCAAATCGGGGGGTTGAGGATTCATGTAGTGAATATCTTCGTCAGTAAACCCGCGTTCTTTGAGAAGACTATACATGCGTTGGACGTATTCGTTGCTATAAGTGAATAGCGTATCCTTAGGGCGGGCAATCCCGGCAATAAGAATAGCTGTCCCCAATGACGTACC
>JAYQWI020001534.1:0-4418 GCA_035871815.2 Candidatus Parabeggiatoa communis | reverse complement strand
CGCTCCACTCTACCCACCCTACAAAAAACAACCCTGACCGCTAATCATGACCAAAAGTAGACCTTCAAATTGTTATGTAGTATTGTTACAACATAACGTTTAAATAACAGGGCCGCATTTTAAAGGGCTTTCCAATAAAAGCGCAATCAAATCAAATAAAAGATCACTTCAAATTTCATAAAAGATCATAAAAGATCATAAAATATATTTTATCTATTTAAAAACAATGCGTTATCTTAAAAATATCTTTGCAAAATTATTTAATCAATACATAAAACAAACCGGTTTGACTGATGAGGTATTGGCTGAGCAACTCTCAGTGAGTAAAATGACAATCTATAATTGGCGAACGGGGAAAATTCAATGCCCGACTTCGCGTGATAAACTTTTGAAATGTGCCGATATTTTGAAACTGATGCCTATACAACGTGCCCAATTTTTAAAGGCTGCTGGACATCTGCCTGAAAAAAATGACTTTTTGTGGCTACCGATGCCAGTGCTTGGCATCCCCATTATTCAGCCTTATCAATTTTTTGGGCGTGAGCGTTTGTTGAATCAAATTTATTGGGCATGGCATAAAACGGTGCCAGAATCTATTGCGATTATCGGTGACAAACGCAGTGGTAAAACATCATTGTTGAATTATTTGCACAACATTACGCAAGCGACTCAGTTACGGCCCGAGCAACCCAAAGGCTGGCCGAATGAGTGGTTGCCTTGCGATTTTCAATTGGCTTTTGTGGATTGCCTAGATGCTAATATGTCTCAACCGGAGACTTTTATCTCTGATGTGTTGCAGCAACTTAAATTAGAGAGGCCTCATTCTTGTGATATGGCCTGTTTTTCAAATAGGCTCCAGCAACAACTTGATCAGCCGGCGATCATATTAATAGATGAGCTTGAGATGGGGCTTGCAGCACCCGCGCTGGATGCGGCGTTTTGGGGCAATCTGTGTGCCTTGGGGAGTCATGGTCGATTGAGCTTTGTCGTGACGGCGGCAAAGCCATTGGCAAAATTGGCGCAGGAGTTTGACAAAGCGTCGCCCTTTTTTACTCTTTTTGGGCATACTTTGCAGCTTGAAGCCTTTACAGAAAACGAGGCGCGGGAATTGATGGGGCATTCTCCCAAACCTTTTTCTAAGGCCGAAATTGAAGAGATGCTTAAGGAAAGCGGTTGTTGGCCTGAGCCTTTGCAAAAACTTTGCGATGCCCGGCTTCAACAGATGTTATTGAAACAGTAGTCCGTTTTGAGAAGATAAATAAACGCTAAAGACGCTAAAGACGCTAAAGACGCTAAAGACGCAAGTCGATATCCGTGCTTGGAAAAGCAAATATGCTAAAATCCCAAAGGTTGCATAGAAGGGATTAATTGATAACTGATAACTGATAACTGATAACTGATAACTGAAATGACTATTGCAGAACTTAATTTGAATATGCTCTGGCTCCTGCCAGAAATGCTTTTACTGACAATGGCTTGTCTTATTTTGGTCATTGATGCCTATTTACCCAAAAGTTTACAGGGGTTAACGTATCAACTCACTCAAGGGAGTTTAATCGGTACCGCTTTACTCATTCTTGCGGGCATGCCTTCTGAGCGAGTCTTAGCGATGAATGACATGGTTGTCATTGATCCCATGGGCGCGGTGCTTAAACTGTTTATCGTGTTGATCGTCTTTATGGCTTTTATTTATTCGCGAGGCTATTTGCGGGATCGCAAAATGCTGCAAGGCGAATACTTTGTCTTAGGCTTGTTTGCCGCTTTAGGCATGATGGTGATGGTTTCGGCCCATAGTTTGTTGACGATTTATTTGGGCCTTGAATTACTGTCATTGTCTTTATATGCGATGGTGGCGATGCACCGCGATTCACAACAAGCCTCTGAAGCGGCTATGAAATATTTTGTTTTAGGCGCGTTAGCTTCGGGTATGTTGTTATATGGGATGTCCATGTTATACGGTGTGACGGGCACTTTGGATTTAGCTGAACTGGCTTCCGCCATCGGCGAAGAGTCTGAACAGCGGACGATTTTAGTTTTCGGCCTCGTCTTTATCGTCGTCGGTTTAGGCTTTAAGCTAGGCGCTGTGCCTTTCCACATGTGGATACCTGATGTCTATCAAGGCGCACCAACGGCCGTGACATTGTTTATCAGCAGTGCGCCGAAAATCGCGGCCTTTGCGATGCTGATGCGTTTATTAGTAGACGGTATGGAAGGCCTACACGTTGGTTTACAAGCCGATGGTACATACAGCGCGTGGGGTGGTTGGCAAGGGATGTTGATTTTACTCTCCATTTTGTCAATGGCTATGGGTAATATTATTGCCATCGCGCAGCGCAATATTAAACGCATGTTGGCTTATTCGACGATTGCCCATGTTGGCTATTTGATGTTGGGTGTCATCGCGGCTAATGACGCTGGCTATGCGGCCTCGATGTTTTATGTGATCGTCTATAGTTTGATGACATTAGGCGCTTTTGGCATGATCATCTTACTCAGTCGCGTCGGCTTTGAGGCCGAACACATCGACGATTTCAGAGGCTTAAATGAGAGAAGCCCATGGTACGCCTTTATTATGTTAATTCTGATGCTATCGATGGCTGGCGTACCACCGATGATAGGCTTTTGGGCAAAATGGTCCGTTTTAGCGCAAGTGATTAAAGCCGATTTTCTCTGGCTTGCCATCGTCTCCGTGTTATTTGCCGTCATCGGCGCATTTTACTATTTACGCATTGTGTGGATGATGTACTTTGAAAAACCACAAGATATGAGCGTGATTGAGGCCAGTATGGATATGCGCGTCGCGCTGAGCGCGAATGCGTTAGTGATTTTAGCATTGGGCATCATGCCGCATAGCTTGATGGCAGTGTGCTTGGGTGCTTTGGGAGTGAATTAATAATCTGAGTACAACAGATCAGGGGAATAAACGGATTAGTTCATTGGCAGCCTTGAGTCAATCCGTTCATTCCGCTGATCCGTTGTACTATAGATCGTTCTTGGCCCCAAAAAACTATTCTCTTAAAAATCAAACTCTTGTCAATCATTCAACGGTGAATCACTTCAATTAAAAAGCCATTACAGTTAAGGAAAAACACTATGCTACAAGCCTTTAAACAAGAATTGACGGTTTTGCCAAACGGCATTGTCCCATTTCGTTCTCCAAAACTTAAAGTGGGTTCGCGTGTAGAAGTGATTGTTATTCAAAAAGAAAAATCGCCTCTGCCCCAAAAGAGCTTGCTTAGCTTTATGGGAAAAGGTAAAGGTACTTTTGCTACACCCGAAGAGGCTGATGCTTTTATTCGAGAGGAGCGTGATACATGGGAAAAATAAGTGAAATTCTCCCTGTTCAGCGTATTTACTTGGATGCTAATGTGTTCATCTATTTATTAGAGGAATATCCGCCTTATGTTCAAGTGTTAACTGAACTCTTTAGTCTAATTGATAGTGGTGAATTACAAGCCGTCACGAGCGAACTCACTTTGGCTGAAACGTTGGTTAAACCAAAAATGGATGAGAACACTGAGTTACAACAAGCTTATCAAGACATGCTTTTGACCAGTTATTCATTAGAGCTTGTACCCATCAATGTAGATATTCTCATAGAAGCTGCAACGCTTCGGGCGAAAACTCATCAAATTAAATTACCAGATGCTATTCATGCCGCGACGGCGTATATCAGTCAATGCCAAGCATTTATTACCAATGATAAATCTTTAAAGGGGATAGCTCATATTAAAGTCATGATTTTGTCTGATATTGCCGCATTGTTAGCATCAAGTCAAAGTGAATAGTTTTTAATTGAGTACAGCGCATTGAAGAAACGCCGTTCAGTGAAGCGAAGCTATTTGCCCTCATCGGCGCATTTTACTATTTGCAATTATATATAAATAACCATATCAAATTTCTGAGACGCGAGGCATCGCGTCTCTACCCTTCAAAACACCTCACAACCAATCCGTTCAATCCCCTGATCTGTTGTACTTAACGACAATGAGTTAGAGAAAACGGATACGTGGTAAGCCATTCTACAAAAAACTTAAATGTGACATTGCCAAGTTAATTGTTTTTAGATTTGTTTATATCGCCATTCGCCATTAGCTATTAGCAGTTAATCATAATTGTTATTTATTCAAAACTATCATTAAAATTGTCCTGATTATAACGGATTTTTGTCAAATAATGGAAACGAAGTCACATCGTTCCGCGACGTTCAAAGCCCCATTATTATTCTGGTGTCCCCAAAATTCGTTACAATCAGGAAAATCCTTGTGCTTGCCCTTTTGAAAATCCTTGTGCTTGCCCTTTTGAAAATTTATTGAATTTGGCGATCAAGTGAAAATATTGGATTCAAAACCATTTCTTGGCGTTTTCGATATCACATAAAATCCAAGCATGGCATTCATTATCGCCATTTTAGAGAA
>JAYQWI020001533.1:0-23230 GCA_035871815.2 Candidatus Parabeggiatoa communis | reverse complement strand
AGTTGGTTGGAGTGCAAACTTGAGTTTGCAAGTCATCCACATATACTGTCCACCGTTATAATTTGCGCTTTTGCATTTTGCAAAAAAAACGAAGTGCTTAGTCACCTTTAGGTGACTTGAGCTTTCAGACAACTGCTTTAGCTGTTGGCTGTTAGAATCAATACGTCGCTATTATATGATGATGCTAAGTATATATTAAAGCGGTGTAAAAATAACCCTTTTTATTGCTGTCTATTTTCTTTGATGAAGTTGAAATACCCAATAAACAGGCTAATTCTGATTATTCAAAGGAATTGAATTATAAACCTGACTGGTTTTTGACACGAAGTCATTCGCTACGCGAGATCAACCGGTCAGGTTTTCCATTAATTAAAATGGAATATCACCATCAAAATCTTCTTCTACAGATCGCTCAATTTCGGTTATGTCGGAACAAAGCCTGTCTCGTAATACGCTTTTAAAAGCGTCATCAAGTTGCTGTTTTAACACATTATGCCAGTTTGATACGGGGTAGGTTGTTGATTCTGTAAAGTCGAAAAAACCATTTTTCCAGTATTTTCGTCTTTTTTCCATGTTTTCTAAGAATTTTTTACGATAAATGCCGGGGGGGGTTTTGAATTGATTGATCATCACCGATTGCGCTATTATCACGGCATAGAAGTATTCTTCTTCTCCCGATTCTTTCCAAATATGTATACCCCCTTCTTTGGCAAAGTAAAGTGCGGCTCCGGGGCCTAAAATTTGAATTTCATAGCCCACTAATTTATCTCCTGCTTCGCGTTTTACCCATTTTTGTTGACCCTCTTCTCCAAAAAAATAGAGCATGGTTTCTTGTTCAGTGAAGTGTGACTGATGCTCAACTTGGTTATCTCCTGGCGCTGTGAGCCAAGTAAAATGATCGGCATAGAGGTAGTTTAGGTAGCTTTTATCCGGATCCCGTATCCACACGGCGCGTTTTGTGATGTTCCAATCGTAATTTTCAAATAATTTCTTAAATAGACTGAATAGAGTGGGTAAATGTTCTGAGGCACCATAGATATTCAAGAGACAGTGTCCGGTTTCAGGCTGTACGGTATCTAATAGTGCTATTTGCCACTCTTCATGCGCCTGTTGCCAATTCATGAGGGCTGTCGTGAGTTGGGTTAGTGGTGTATTGATACCGATGAAGGCTAAGGAACTATCAATTTCGAGGGTTTCAATTTGTTGCAATAGTGTCTTTGCTTTTTCTAACAAGTGATGCAAAACGCCGTATTCTTGTGCTGTGAAAGCTTCTTGCCAAAATTTCTTGCCCTGGCGACGGCGGTTGCGTTCTAATAGATCCCATTTACTCCAGAGTTCACTCATCACAGGGCCTTCGTCAATTTGTTGTGCTAAACGACGCGCTTGATTGGCGGCTAGGGTGAGTTCCCGTAAACTCCATTTGCTGTCAATTATGGTTTGATCTTTACGATCTTTTTGGGTGTATATCGTGGTTTTAAATTCAAGTCCGTTTTTGCCTGTGCTAACGGTTAGTTTGATTGAGGTTGAAAATGAATAACGGTTTAAAATGGTTGCGAGCTGAATGACGAGTTGTTGGTGTAAGCTGCGTTGCAATTGGCGAGCCCCATAGTGACTGTCGCCGCTCAGTTCTGCGATATAGTCGTAAACGGGGTCTTCAATTTTTAGCGTGACATTGCGTGTTCGTAAGCCATCGCGCGCTATGATTTTTTCAATTTCTCGGCGTACTATGGGGCGTAATACGCTTAAATCTAGGGCGTTAAAGGGTATGACTTGATCTAAGCGATTAAATAATTCGGGACGGAAGAATTGTTGAACAGCATGTAGATAATGTTTATTCAGTGCCTGAGTACTGCTATCGGTTTCGTAAAAACCGGGGCTACGTTGGCGGCTGACACCGGCACCAAGATTAGAAGTCATAATAATGACGCTGCTGCAAAAGTCGGCCACTTGTCCCTTGGCATCGGTTAACCGGCCTTCGCCCATGACTTGTAAAAGTAAGTCGTAAAAAGAAAAATGGGCTTTTTCTAATTCATCAAATAAGATGACTGAAAAGGGTTGCTGTCTGACTTTACTGGTTAATAAGCCTTGTCCACCTGACACATCACCCGTTAAACGTAATACGGCGATTTCATCAGAAAATTCACTCATATCAAAGCGAATCAGTCTGTCGCTGTCACCAAACATAAATTCGGCTAGGGCTTTGGCTAATTCTGTTTTTCCGACTCCGGTGGGGCCAACAAAGAGTAGGGAGGCGATGGGTTTGCCCGGCCGCGTGAGACGGGTTTTGACTGAGGCGAGTAAGTTAATGATGATGTCGATGGCGGTATTTTGTCCAAATAGGCGCGATTGAAAAAATTGCCGGGTTTCATCTAGTTTTAAGGGAGTACGGCTATCGACTAGAAAGCGGGGCATCCCTGATTCTTCACAAAAGAGCAGAACGACGGCATCACGATCTAATGCGGATTCTTGTTTATCTTCTTGATTTAAAATGGATTCTAAAAAATGTACGGTTTTGCCGGGAAAGCCTGAATAGAGGGCATAACGGTGTTGTAATCGCAAGGTTTCTTCAATCGCGTCAATGGATAGCTTTTGTTTTGGATGAGAGACACGCAGACGGCGACTGACGATATCGGATTGTTGTGTCAGTGCTGGCGATTCGACGCGCAGTATTTGAAAAAGGCTGGTATAGCCAGGTGCGCGTGCTTCAATGGTAGCCAGTTCTTCGTCTGTGCATTCGGTGATCAGACGTACACTGCCTAATGCTAAAGATTCGCGCATAAATTCGGCCATGCTGATGGGATTGCCGACGTAGGCTCCGACTTCAAAGAGTTGGGCTAGGTTACGCACGTAAAGGATATCGCCACGCTGACTGAGTTCTTCCAAAAGTTGCCCGAATGATTCTTCCCAACCGGTTTCAACGGTGAGTTTTTGCAACAGACGTGCAGCAGTCGTTTCCCAAAACTTGATTAAACCGATCTGTTTTGCACTCATACGGTAGACTTCTTCTACCAGTGCGCTTTTACCGACACCGGCACGTCCAACTAATAGGAGACTGCGGTTATATTTGCCGGTTAAGGCGCGTTGCAGTTGTTCAAGTTCTGTTTTACGTCCAAAACAGTGTTGTTGTTTGCGCGTTAAGGCTTGTGCTATTTTTGGCAACCATTGCTGATCTTTTTGTTTATGTAGATTAGCCAGTTCTGATAAGCTATGAAAATGTGTTTCTATAACCTGTTTTTGAGCGTCTATGTTTTCATACCATTGTGTAGCGATTAAACGCCGCACATCGCTTAGACGTTTTTTACGGGAAAATTCGAGTTCGATATTGCGTTGTAAGACGGTGATAAGTTCTTCTGGCGTTTTAGCGTAGCCTTCGATACCGAGTATTGGGATAAAACCTAAGTATTCTTGATTGGGCAGTTGGGTATAAGAATAATCAAACGTTAATGTTAAGTCGGGATATAGAAAATGTTTACGGGATGCTTTAAGAGAAAGAATTAATTGTGCCTTTTCTAATGAGAGGGCAGGTGCCTGTAAGAGCATTTCCAGATATTCTCCCTGCTCAATCTTGCTTTTTTCTAAACCCTGGATGAGGGCTTTTGCTAGGTTGGCAGCAGAAGTATTGACAGAGAGGGTTTCTGGAATCAGTAGGGGAGAGACGAGGCTAATTTCTTGAGAAAAGCGTAAGTGGGTTGTCCAAATTGGGAGGGAAAAAAGGTTAGCCATGAATTGTAGGAAACAGGTGTTAGGTGCTTGAAATCAAATGTCTCCCTAACCTTGTGTGGTGAATATGAAATTTCGTTGCTGTTATTGTGAACCGAAAGTCAACTTTTGCCGCGAAAGGAGTTCAGGAGTTCATTCGTAGGTAGTGATGCAATATAGCGGTGATAGAACGCTGATTAAACTGATGATGGCCTGATTAAGAGTGATTAATAACAGAAAAAATCATGACAATCTGCCGTCTAAAGCGTTCTATCTCCTATAATTAACGAGGCTGTTGAGTACGATTTCAATTCGTTGATCAAGAGGGGTGATATGACGTTTGATGACAAGTGAAGGACATTTCAGTCGCTCATCGTGACACAGGCCTTGAATGAGTGTATTGAGGTGTTCCATATAGCCTTTATTTAAAGCGGCTTTACCTGGTTCATAAACGAGCTTAATAGCGGGTTGAAGGATAACAAGCTTTGTGAAAAATTGATTCGTCACTTCAAAACAGTGTGCTAAATAGGCTTCTAATTCTTCGCTATTCACTTCAGTCGCGCCTTGAATCTCAGCCAATGTGTAGGCCATAAAATCTAGGGGTGTTCTGTCAGTGATGAATAAGCCTTTTTCAGTTTCTTGCCAAATGGGCACTGCGGCCTCTATGACACAGTGCTGAATCCAAAGACGTGTTTTAAAATCCAAAGGTTGAGCAGGGTGTAAACCGTGTTGTTCAAAAACAGCACTGGTACTGGTTTTGATGAACGGTATGCCTGTTTGTTTAGAAATCGCTTCTGCTAAGGTTGTTTTTCCAGTGCGGTGGCTGCCACACAATCCGATTCGATGCGTCATGAATTGAGATTAAAAATAATAGTCTTGATTTAATTTAATCAATCTCAGTAGATTGATAAAGGCGTTCAGTCGTGACAGAAGGAAAAGGAGGCGATGAATTAAACAACTTATTAAAATGTGGATAGAGTTTATTCGATAATGGATTGGCCTGATACATGACTCAATATAAAGGATATCAATGTGTTAAGAACTGATGTGATCAGTGAGCATTGTTATTAACGACGGCACGCTGCACAGCTTGGATATCGCCTACAGCGATTCCGATAGCTTCTAGAAGCTTTGTTCTTTAGTTGATATTCAATCACCGCGCATTCATGCTCTCTATTTGTGGCTGAAAAATAGTGGCTACCATCCCCTTTGGCAACAAAAAATAAACTGTCACCATCGGCAGGTTCGGCTACGGCATACAAGGCTGCGCGTCCTGGCATGGCAATCGGTGTGGGTGGTAAACCTTTATATCGATAGGTGTTATAAGGACTGTCGATTTTTAAATCTCGCTTACGAATATCCCCATCAAAAGCTTCAGCCAGCGCATAAATCACTGTCGGATCGGTTTGCAATTTTATGTCTTTTTTTAAACGTCGCACAAAAACACCGGCAATAAGAGGACGTTCTTCAGCTACCCCAGTTTCTTTTTCTACAATGGAAGCTAATATCAAGGCTTCATAAGGACTGTCTAAGGGTAAATCGTCGCGCCGTTTTTCCCAGGCGGCTTTCAATTCGCTTTCCATTATCCTGTAGGCCCGTTGCAAAAATTTGACATCCGTTGTTCCTGTTGGAAAATGATAGGTATCGGGATAAAAACGCCCTTCTGGATGTTGACCTGGCCAACCGAGTTTCGCCATAATCGTTGCTTTGTCAATATCACCGAGCGTTTGCACAATTTGTGGATGTTGGCGTATTGCGGCCATCATTTGCCAAAAGTTCCAGCCTTCGGGTATAGTCAAGCGATGTTGTATGGTTCGACCTGCAATCATGAGATCCAGCATTTGTTGCGGTGTCGTTCCGAGCGGGATGAGATATTCACCGGCTTTGATTAAATGCGCTCTTTTTTGAAAACGTGCCAATGATACCCATGCTAAGGCTGTTGGATAGTCAAGCAGTTCTTTTTCCATCAAATCCATAGACACTTTGCGTAAAGTGGTATTGGGTTTAACGGTATACTGTAAATCATTATATATCTGTAATGGTGCGGTCAGACGATATTTGTAGAGCCAATAACCGCCAGTGCTGACTGCTGTTACAAACAGTAACAGGAGAAGAAAAAGGATTCTAAACATAACGAGAAGGATTATTTATAATAAAGGATTTAAAATTCTAACGACAAGCGATTGTATATGAAGGCATTAAATTGTAATCAAGTCTTTTCGATGTTCAAGTTTTTGAACAATTGAACCTATCAGATTTAATCCATTTAGCGAAGCTTCCATTCGATTCACGCAACCGTTTTTGCGCGCAAAAACGGTATTTAGCGAAGCTTCCCTTCGGTTCACGCGCTTTGTTTCGCATCGCGAAACAAAGCGCGTGAAATGTGAAAAACCCTTACGGGTTGAAACCCTCTCGTTCTGACGGGTTTAAGTCTATTTTTGCATTAACCATTAACTATAATCTTTAATCCAAACGTTTAAACACCAGTGTCCCATTAGTTCCCCCAAATCCAAACGAATTTGATAAGACGACATCAATCTTCATTTCTTTCGCTTGATGGGGTACATAATCTAAACCTTCACATTCTGGATCAAGATTAAACAGATTTATGGTTGGTGGGGCGACTTGATCACAAATACTGAGTACACTAAAGACGGCTTCTAAACCACCGGCTGCCCCTAACAAGTGTCCTGTCATAGATTTAGTCGAACTGATGACTAATTTTTTGGCATGATCAGAAAAGGCTTGTTGAACGGCAAGTGTTTCAACTTTATCGCCTGCGGGGGTTGATGTGCCATGTGCATTGATATAATCCACTTGTTCAGGATTCAACTGTGCATTACGTAATGCATTCAACATACAACGTCTTGCGCCATCTCCATCAGCACGCGGTAAAGTCATGTGGTAAGCATCACCACTCATACCAGAACCGACTATTTCGGCGTAAATACGGGCACCCCGCTGCTTTGCCGTTTCATACTCTTCAAGCACTAATATACCTGCTCCGTCACTAAGCACAAAGCCATCACGATCTTTATCCCAAGGACGGCTTGCCGTTTCCGGCGAATCATTGCGAGTGGATAAGGCGCGAGCGGCTGCAAATCCCCCGAGTCCCATTTCTGAACTGGCCATCTCAGTGCCTCCTGCAATCATGACATCGGCATCGCCATATTCAATCATGCGGGCTGCATTCCCAATGCTATGCGTTCCTGTTGAACAGGCTGTGACAATAGCATAGTTGGGCCCTTTAAAACCGTATTTAATCGACAGGTTACCAGCAACCATATTGATAATATTACTGGGCACAAAGAAAGGTGAAATTTTCCGTGCCCCCCCTTTTATGTATGCTGAATGACCTTTTTCAATTCCCGGCAATCCACCTATACCGGAACCGATCAATACCCCTATCCGTTCGGCATTGAGCTCGGTCACTTCTAGGCCGGCATCTTCAATTGCTTGTGTACTGGCTGCAATACCATAATGGATAAAAGTATCCATTTTTTTGGCTTCTTTGAGAGACAAGTATTGCTTCACATCAAAGCCTTTTATTTTCCCTGCAAATTGAGTGGCAAAACTAGAAACATCAAAGTCGGTAATTGTTGCAATTCCGCTTTTTCCGGCCAACACATTTTCCCAATTTTCTTGAACAGTCAGGCCCACTGGCGAAATAGCTCCTAAGCCAGTAATGACAACACGTCTTTTACTCACCTTAGTCTTCCAAAGCTTTTAGACCACATCACCCTTAATCATCAATCAGATATAAGAAGCAACGTGGCCATTGGCGTTTATCTCATGTTAGTAGGATTATCCGTTCAGATTTTTCGTTATATAATCAATAGCTTGCTGTACTGTTTGGATCTTTTCAGCTTCTTCATCTGGAATTTCGCATTCAAATTCTTCTTCAAGTGCCATCACCAATTCTACAGTATCAAGAGAATCTGCACCTAGATCATCGACAAAAGAGGATTCTTTACTGACTTCCTCGTCTTTGACACCAAGTTGTTCAACCACGATTTTCTTGACACGTTCTTCAATAGGACTCGTACTACTACTCATACAAATTTGCCTCTGTTTATCAGTTGATCAGTGATCCGTTTTTAGTTATCAAGTCTTAAATGTTCAGCGAACCGTGTTCAGTCATCAGTTATACTTTAAATCATCAACGGAACCGAGTTTTTAAACCCATTCAATCAATTCAATTTATCGTCAGTTTATCAATCTTTCGTTTTGTGTCAAAGAAAGACTAAAAAACGGGTTTGTTTGACTGATTATTGTTCACTGATTACGGCATATACATGCCACCATTCACATGTAATGTTTCGCCCGTAATATAAGCGGCTGCCTTTGATGCTAAAAAGACGACAGCGTTTGCTACATCACTGGCAACACCCGCTCGGTTGAGCGGAATTTGTTGCGTTAACGCATGACGTTGTTCTTCAGAAAAGCCTCGCGTCATATCGGTATCAATAAAGCCAGGGGCTACTGTATTGACAGTAATGCCACGGCTACCCACTTCTTTAGCGAGTGATTTGCTAAAGGCTATCACACCTGCTTTTGTTGCAGCATAGTTTGCCTGTCCAGCATTACCTGTCAAGCCGACAACACTGGTGAGGGTTATAATACGACCCTGTTTGGCTTTCATCATTGTACGCAGACAGGCTTTGGATAGACGAAAAATTGCGGTTAAATTCGCTTCGATGACTTGATTCCACTCTTCATCTTTCATCCGCATAAGCAGCGTGTCACGAGTAATAGCCGCATTATTAACCAAAATACTCGGCATGTCTTTTAAACTCGTCATCAAGGCATTGATTGAATCGGGGTTAGTGACATCAAGTACTTTCCCTTCTCCTGTAATACCCTGTTCATTCAAAGACTGCGTAATACGTTCTGCCCCTTCGGGCGTTGTGGCTGTACCTGTAATAACAGCACCTGCTTGTCCTAAAGCGAGCGCAATGCCTTGACCAATTCCACGACTTGCGCCTGTGACTAAGGCTCTTTCGCCGCTTAAATCAAGTTTCATGCTGGGGCCTCCAACGCTTGTATGGCCAGTTCTAATGTTCGAGTATCAACTATCGGTAAAGCTTTCATCTTGCGAGCAATGCGTTTATTTAAGCCCGTTAACACTTTACCAGGGCCGCTTTCAAACAGCATTAAAACTCCTTCCGCTACCATTTTTTCAACGGTTTCAACCCAACGCACTGGGTTATAGAGTTGCGCGGTTAGCGCGTTGCGAATGTCGTTTGCTTCGGTTTTTACGGAAACATCAACATTATGAATCACTGGAATGGAGGGCACGGAGATGGTTACCTTAGCAAGACGATCTGCCATCAGTTCAGCGGCGGGCTGCATCAAGGTACTGTGGGCAGGAACACTGACTGGCAACAGGACTGCACGTTTAGCCCCCGCAGCTTTAGCCAAATCAACTGCTTGCTTGACTGCTGTTGCGTGTCCAGCAATGACAACTTGACCAGGTGCATTAAAATTCACAGGGGAAACAACCTGATCGGTAATCACATTGGCACAAACTTCAATGACTTTGTCATCTGTCAAACCTAAAATGGCGGCCATGGCCCCTTCACCGTTAGGCACAGCCGTCTGCATAAAACGACCTCGATCTTGTGCTAAACTAACCGCATCCTTAAATTCTAAGGCACCAGCACAGACTAAAGCACTATATTCGCCAAAACTATGTCCGGCCATCAAGATTAATTTATCCCCGCCACCATGTTGTTGCCAAATACGCCATACAGCAACGCCTGCAGCAAGTAATGCGGGTTGAGTATTCTCTGTTTTATTTAAAGTTTCCTCGGGCCCTTCTTGAGTCAATTTCCATAAATCATAACCCAAAATTTCAGAAGCTTCATCAAAGGTTTGTTTGACAATAGGAGAAGCTTTATTTAAGTCGGCTAACATACCAACAGATTGAGAACCTTGACCAGGAAAGACAAAAGCATGTTTCATCATCAGTTATCTGTTATTTAGTGATATTTAGTTTTGAGTAGTGACAAAAAAAAATAGATATCGCCTCGGATTCAGGCGATTTGAACCGTTATCTGTTATCCGTTTAGAAAAAATTGATATTATTGATGTATTATACGATATTCTTGATGTTTATAGTTCGCTATCTTGAAAAAGGTGAATATTCATTAAATAAGGGGTTAAATTAGCTTAAGGATTGATTTAAAAATAAAATGAACCTAAAACCGGTTATAAACCCTGTTCAAATTCGGAGATGGGTGGGCAAGCGAACTTTGATATTGTGGTATTTTTTGAGAACCGAGTGTCCGCTTGCCCATCCTACGAAACCCATTATTTTTCTGATATTAGACAATGACTCAAGCTGTTGGCTACAAATGATTTAATTCCTTCAAATCAGTATTTGAGCAAAATGGCACCCCATGTAAATCCCCCCCCAACGGCTTCTAATAGCAATGTTTGGCCTCGTTGAATGCGCCCATCGCGCACTGCGACATCTAAAGCTAAGGGAATTGAGGCGGCAGAGGTGTTGCCGTGTTCTGATACTGTCACGATTACCCGTTCCATTGGCAATTTTAACTTTTTTGCTGCTGCGGTAATAATACGAATATTGGCTTGATGTGGAACCAACCAATCAATCGCGTTGTGATCAAGTTGATTGGCTGTCAAGGCTTCCTGAACCACTTCGCTTAATACTTTGACAGCAAACTTAAAGACTTCATTACCTTGCATTTTAGTAAAGCCATCGCCCTTTAGACGACCTTGTACAACCTTTGCTGGTACGGTCAGTATATCTTTATGAGCACCATCTGCATGTAAGTGGGTAGACAAAATGCCGGGGGTTGTACTGGCTTCAAGTACAACGGCACCTGCACCATCACCAAACAAAATACAGGTGCTGCGATCTGTCCAATTCACGAGACGGGAGTAAATCTCAGCACCAACAACTAAGGCACGTTTGACTTCTCCCGTTTTGATGAATTTATCAGCGATGCTTAAAGCATAAAGAAAACCACTACAGACGGCTTGTACGTCAAAGGCTATCGCACCATGATTGCCTAAACGCGCTTGTAGTAAACAAGCCGTGCTTGGATGAATACGATCTGGGGTTGTCGTCCCTAAAACAATTAAATCCAGTTCTTCGGCAGAAACCTTCGCAGATTCAAGTGCCCGCAACGCTGCCATTTCGGCTAAATCACAGGTATCTTGATCATCGGCCGCTATATGACGAGTGCGTATACCTGTGCGTTCAACAATCCATTGATCGCTGGTATCTACCGATTTTTCTAGTTCAGCATTCGTTAGTATCTTTTCTGGTAGATACCCACCGGTTCCTATAATCCGAGAATAGCTCACTCGATGCGCCTTCTCTCGCTTAATAATGTTGCCAGTATATGGCTAATTTGTGAAGGTACATTTTTTTGTACCTCAACAATGGCCTCTTTGATTGCGTAAGTAAACGCTAAAACATCCGCACTGCCATGACTTTTAATCACAATGCCCCGTAAACCCAATAAGCTTGCACCATTATAACGACGTGGATCGATTTTTTGACGTAAATTTTTAAGAATGGGCATAGAAACTAGGGCGGCAAAGCGTGTCCACAAATTTTGATTAAAACTTTGCTTGACGTAATGACTGATCATTTTAGCGACGCCTTCCGTGGTTTTAAGGGAGACATTACCGACAAAGCCATCACATACTACCACATCGACTGTGCCTTTAAAAATATCATCACCTTCAACAAAACCGATATAGTTAATACTTGGGCTTTTACTCAATAACTTGGCGGCTTCCTTCACCCGTTCATTGCCTTTAATTTCTTCTTGGCCAATATTGAGCAAGCCAATACGTGGATTAGGTAAATTATCGACGGCTTGGGTTAATACACTGCCCATGACCGCAAATTGAAACAACTGCTCGGAACTCACTTCAATATTGGCACCTAAATCAAGCACATGGGTAGAATGTCCTTGCATGTTGGGCAATGCCGTAATAATGGCTGGCCGATCTATCCCAGGTAGTGTTTTAAGCACATAACGGGCTGTCGCCATCAAAGCGCCGGTATTGCCAGCACTCACACAAGCACTGGCTTTTCCTTCTTTAACGAGATTAATGGCAACACGCATAGAAGAATCCTTCTTGTTGCGTAAAGCATGTGAAGCCAAATCGTCCATTTCAACTTGCTGCCCTGCATGGTGAACAGTTAAACGCTGTTTTATCTTGGCAGATTGATGAGTGAGTTCTGATTTAAGTCTCGTCTCGTCACCAACGAGAATCAGATGCAAGTCATCAATTTCTGACAATATTTGTAAAGCGGCCGGTATAACGACTGAGGAACCATGATCGCCACTCATCGCATCCAGCGCAACGCATAGTGTCAAATTTTATTCTTCCTTTTGAGTTATGATTTTACGGCCCCTGTAGTAACCCGATGGACTGATATGGTGACGAAGATGTTCTTCACCAAGAGTGGGTTCTATAGATAAAGTTGGGGCGGTTAAAGCATCATGGGAACGACGCATATCGCGTTTTGAGCGACTTTTTCGATTTTGTTGTACTGCCATATCAGTTATCAGTTATCAGTTATCAGTTATCAGTTAATATCTCATCCCTTTTCAATAAAATGTTTTTGCGCGCAAAAACGTTTTCGTGAAAGGGATTATTTATTATACTTTGTATCCTAAAAAATTGCGCTTTTTTTGGATATCCCAAAAATAGAGGGTGGGTAGATTAGTCTTTTAAGGTGTAATAATCCACTATTACTTAAAAAACTTAAAAAATAATTATAGGCTGGTGCTTAGTATATTCTATTTCTGGAAGTTTATTATATATTAAGGGTGTTTTAAGTTTTGAGATGCCGTGACGAATCGCTTGTCAATAGAAATGTCACTTAAATTCTCAAAAAATGTAGTGGTCTACAGGATTTTATGCAAAAGTTTTGGCGTGCAAATGTGAAATGTTAAACGGAAAATCTAAACAAATAGAACGCTTTAGACAGCCTATTTATCTGGTTTTAGCTTCGCTGATCTTCGATTCTGCTGATTAAATTCCTAATAATTTTAACATCAATCTGACTACGACATAAATCTCAAAAAACGTTTGAGCTCGGCTTGCTAATTTTTGATAGATTCTATTTAATATCAATAAATTCAAGATCATTAACAAACTTTTCTTGACTTTTCATGAATCATTCCTTGTGCCGCCTTGAGGCAAGCCTTTATAAGATAGGCACCATGGCACAGATTAAAATGAGTCGAGTTATCAGTAATTAATGAACCTTTAGTCGCGCAATTTCAATTCTGATAAAACGTGAAAGGGATTATTTTGGTAGGTTAAGTCTTTATTGAAGTTTTCAGCTAATTGATATTCATTTGAGGGACAGGTTGTATGTCTTGCCACAATAGGCAAGGCCAAAATCAGCTCGTTTTCAATCAGTGTTATCAATGAAACTTGTGTGCTTGTCAAGGTGAGTGCTTCATAGCCGACAGGCAATTCGTCTTCAGTTTGCCCATTTTTTAAGATAATCAACGCCACCTTAGCATCAATTGGCCACTGCATCGGTTGCAAACAACGTTGACAGATCATTTTCAAAAGCGTCTGCACACTACCAATAACGGTTGGACGTTGCTTATCATCGGTTGTAAATAACCAATCAATATAAACCTCTCCTCCCACTTCACACAGACTGTCATGCAATCGTGACATTTGCATAAGGGACACTTGTCCTTTCAACTGTTTGCCTTGAAAAGCAAGGCCCACCGGTTCAATCAACGTTGGTAATTCTTTTAACATGAAACAATGCTATAATAACAACTGGTTTATGTCAAATTAATTTTAAAACCATCAAAGATAAAAAATATTTTCACTGTTATGACTGTATTACACATTCCCTCGCCTTCAACCTTACCTTTAATACTTGCTTCAACTTCACCCTTTAGAAAAAAGGTGTTAAGCCGATTACGTTTATCTTATGAGACTTATGCCCCTGAAGTTGATGAAACCGCTCTTGAAAACGAATCGCCTACGATGCTTGTGACTCGTTTGGCTGAACTTAAAGCACGCAGTGCCCAATCAACCTATCCGCAAGCTTTGATCATTGGTTCTGATCAAGTCGCTGTGATAGATGATCAAAAGATATTAGGTAAACCGGGTAACTTTGAACAAGCTGTCAAACAACTGACTGATGCCAGTGGCAAACAAGTCGATTTTTTGACCGGTTTGTGTCTACTCAATACTGATACCAATCAAGCTCAAACAGATATTGTACGTTTTAGTGTGAAATTTCGTCAGCTCACATTATCACAAATAGAAAATTACTTAAGCTTAGACAAACCCTATAACTGTTCAGGTAGTTTTAAATCAGAGGGCTTAGGTATTGCCCTACTTGATCGTATGGTCGGTAGTGATCCCACGGCTATCATAGGCTTACCCCTTATCCGCCTAGTACGCATGTTAGAAGCAGAAGGCGTATCGGTTATTTAACTAAATCAAGTGTGAAGGGGCAGTCACAAAGGTCTGCCCCTACAAAATATTGCCCTACAATGAGGATTGGTTTCAGATTTTATTCTATACTTACAGGTTTAATAGTCTTTCAGGGTATGAATAAAAAACCTATTTTGTGTAGAATGCGGCACCATATCGTCCACACAATTTAATCACGATTTCACTCAAAAATTTTGGGTCGTGATTTTTAGACAAGTAACTACGGGAAAACGCTTTTTCAGGCCTGAAAACTTATGTAAAACATTATGCACTTGTAACATAATATCCTCTACAAGAGTTTTCGAGACATCACGGACTTTCCCGGTTTAAAACGTTCAGACATTAGTCTCATAACAAATTGAATACTTTGAAAAAATAATCTGTTGGCATTGGAGATCACGACCACTCAATAAGATCACTGTATTGATAACTGATGTGATCATTGATATACCCACCCAACAACTTTCAAAATTTTCGCAAAATAACAGGAATATTGTTTTCTGCAAGCACGGCGCGTGTTTGGTTCAGTTTATCTAAATCGGTAAAGGGGCCCACTTGCACTCGATACCAACGGCCCGTTTCAGTCAGTGTCGTTTTCTCAATATTAGCCGGTATGCCAAGTGAAACTAAATAGTTTTTTAAACCCTCAGCCTCTTGCTCATTTCTAAATGAACCGACTTGTAATAAATATCGGCCAGGCACCGTTATGGGTGAATCCGTTTTCGGCAATGCTTCGCCTTTATTAGCATCCTGAGCGGTACTTGGGACTTTCACATCAGCCTTAGGCAAGGTATCATAAAACTCAAAATTCTTCGGCATATTTGGGTGATCAGAGCCCCCGTTTTCATTTGAAGAGGCGACTGTTCCCGTTGGAACAATATGAGGCGCAATTTCTCGTAAGTAAATGAGAAAAGAAATGAACATGCCTATCACAATACCGGCTAACAGCCAGGCCCATCCTGGCGGACAACTAGGCGAAACATAGTCGGAACCCCGTGTGCGTCGATTTTTAGTCGTTTTAGCAGCCATATTACATCACCTCTGGTGCCGAAACACCGATGATTGTCAATCCATTACGCAGAACCTGTTGAACTGCAGCACTTAAACTTAAACGTGCATTACGCAACGCCTCATCCTCTACTAGGAAGCGTTCAGTCTCGTAAAAGGCATGAAAATTTTGGGCTAATTCGCGTAAATAATAAGTTAATTGGTGTGGTTCATAAGCCTGTGCGGCATTTTCTATCACTTCTGGATAGCGTGATAATTGCCTCAATAGGGTTTGTTCACGTTCATTGACAAGCTGCGATAACGACGCCTTATTGTGATCCCACACTTGATTTTTATCGCGCAATTCCCGAAAAACGCTGGCAATTCTCGTATGTGCGTATTGAATATAATACACTGGATTATCATTGGTTTGAGATTTAGCCAGTTCTAAATCGAAATTCAGATGTTGTTCACTTTTGCGTTGAATATAAAAAAAGCGGGCCGCATCGCGTCCAACTTCTTCACGCAATTCGCGCAGCGTCACAAAGGAGCCGCTACGGGTAGACATCGATAACCGCTCTTTTCCACGAAAAAGGCTGGCAAATTGTACCAGCAAAACAGTCAAACGGTTAGCCTCTGCGCCTAATGCCGTCATGGCCGCTTTCACACGCGGCACATACCCATGATGATCGGCACCCCAAATATTAATAAGATGATCAAACCCACGCTCTAATTTATTGAGATGATAAGCAATATCTGATGCAAAGTACGTGGCTTGTCCATTTTCACGCACTAATACCCGATCTTTTTCATCGCCAAACGCGCTAGAACAAAACCACAACGCACCGTCTTGTTCATAAGTTTGTCCAGCGGCTTTCAATTGTTCTATCGCCCTTGTCACAGTGTGAGTCGTGGTGAGATTGGATTCAGAAAACCATTCATCATACACCACACCAAATTGTTTTAAATCTCGCTGTATCTCATTAAGAATACTGTCTAAACCCCGTTTGAACACCTGTGAATAGGCCGTTTCGCCAAGCAAGTCTTGACAACGCGCAATCAGCGCATCGATATCCTTTTCTTTATCAAAACCTTGCTCCCCTTCAGAGGCTATATTTTCAAAAACGCTTGATGCACTATGCCGCAAAGCATCGCCCTGTTCACGGTGCAAACTGGCTGCAATATCCCACACGTAATCGCCTTGATAAGCATTAGCAGGAAAGATCACAGATTCACCACACAATTCTAAATAGCGCAGCCAGACGCTCAGGGCCAAAATATCCATTTGCCGCCCCGCATCATTAACATAATATTCTTGATGAACTTTAAAACCGGCCGTTGTCAATAAATGAGCTAAAGCGGCCCCATAAGCAGCGCCGCGCCCATGTCCAACATGTAGTGGCCCAGTCGGATTGGCCGAGACAAACTCTATCATCACCGACTGCCCAGTCCCCATTTGGCTACGGCCGTAGGCCGTTTGCGCGGTCAAGATGTCATCAATGACGGCGCGATAAGCCTTAAGTGTCAAAAAAACGTTGATAAACCCCGGCCCGGCTATCTCAACTTTAGCAATCAACTCATCATCAATTGATAAGTGTTCAATGATACGTGCTGCCAAATCACGCGGCCGCATTTTGAGGGTCTTGGCTAAAATCATAGCCGCATTGCAAGCAAAATCACCAAATCGAGCATCACGAGTGCGCTCCAGATGAATATTGATAGCGATGTCTTGAGGGATATCGCCCGAAGCTTGCAACTGAATCAGGGCATTAGTAAATAAGGTGTGTAAATACGGTTTCAAAACGCTCTAATCTCTATTAAAAATATTTTGCATAGTGTAGCGAAACTCCACAAAAAGTAAAGTAAAGTAATTGACTTATATTTTAAATATACTGTTTCAGATAATGACGGCCTTGTCGTTCAGCTTTATTATAAAATTATTTTTTTGAACCTCTATAAATAGAGAAAATAGACGGAATCTCTATAATAATCAATCATTTGAAAAATACAGTGCCCGTATTTATACTGTACAGATGTTCATTATTTTAGTTTCAGATAATGACGGCAAAAGGGCGAACACGCAAGGCCAGCCCCCTACATTGCCTCCGTAGAGGCGAACCTTTGTTATCGCCCTCAAATTATTTTTTTTTTATGAACATCTCTATTTATATTTAATATAGGGTAGCTACCCAATAAAGTATTTAAACTATCGTAATAGAGAATTATCAAATGATGAATATAATTAATATAACCAACCAATGACAATTTTTATACTGTGACGAAGTAGCACTGCTATGAACTCTATTCGATGTTCACGTTTTTGCGCGCAAAAACGTGAACCTCGAATGTTGAAAAGAATCAAAAATAGAGTACAGCGGATAAACTAACGAAGTGAAGCGACTTTATTCGCTGTACTAGCGTTAATCCCTTGTACTAAACAATCCAAAATTCAAAAAGCCATGCTATTCATAACTAAACGAATCAGTATACTACTCGCCATGACTTGTATGGCAACGCTTCAAGCAGAGGAAAAACCATTGTGGGAAGCAGGGATGGGGATCGCAGGGCTCAATTTTCCTAATTATCGTGGTTCCAAACACCAACAAACTTACCTCCTGCCCTTTCCTTATTTCATTTATCGCGGCAAATGGCTGAAAGTCGGTCGGGATGGATTGCGAGGATTGTTCTATCAATCACCGCGTATGAGCCTTGATATCAGTTTAGATGGCGGTATGCCATCCAGAAGTGATGAGAATACGGTACGTCAAGGGATGCCCGATTTAGACCCAATATTTGAAATCGGCCCCTCACTCAAAATTTTATTAGCACAAAATGTCGCGCACACCAGAAAATTAAGCCTCAAATTGCCCATTCGCACGGCTATTGCCACCGATTTAACTCATATTGATAATGTTGGCTGGTTATTCGCACCACAAATCAGGCTGGAAACAGTCATCGGTGCCGATCAGCGTTGGAAAGTAAAGCTTGCAGCCGAAACACGGTATGCCAGTCAGGATTACCATGACTATTATTATGGTGTTGCTCCCCAATACACGACACCGACACGCACCGCATACAGTGCTAAAGGTGGCTACAGCGGCACACGACTGACAGCCTCACTCAGTTGGCAATTGAAAAACGTGCGATTGGCTACTTTTTTGCGCTACGATAACCTAGATCACACCGTTTTTGATGACAGCCCCCTGTTTGAACAAGAACATTCATTGATGGCAGGTTTTGCAATCGCTTGGATATTCGCACGTTCAAAGAAACGAGTCACAATTACAAATCATTGACGTTTCTCAATAATGAGGTGATTCAAAAAATTAAGTACTGAACCCTAAATTTTCAGGTATTTTACCGCGACGCGAGGCATCGCGTCGAAACGAAACCGCGAATTGTAGAGACGCGATGCTTCGCGTCTCTAATTACATAATAAACATTGCTTCTATTAAAATACCTTAAAAATTTACGCCTCAGCACTCGAGCATTTATGTAACGTTTTATTATCCTTTCCTCATCCCTCTTCCTCACATCAAGGAAGAGGCTATCCCCGCTACCGTTTTTCATCTTTCTTGATAATTTTTCCACGAACGCAATAAGCTAAAGCGAATGCTTAAAAGCTCAAGTACCCTAAAGGGCGCTACAAAACGCCTAACTCACACTAGCGATTTTAGGCGGCGAAAGCAGACTTGAGCTTTTATCCTGGGGATTTATCCCCATATTTTTCCGAAGCCCGGTACACAACCCCGACAGAGACATCAATATTGTGGGTTAACTTGATATTTGCAGGTGAAAATGAACAAGGCGAGATAATGTGGAAATGGGATAATTATGGAGTGCTAGAATAAATTATCTTCCAATAACACCTATTGGCGTGGTACGAGCAAACGATTCAACTAGCCCGATTCTGATACATATACCCCGTCTATCTAATTAATTTCGCGTCATAATCCCTATCTCGACGATATTGCGCTATTATCGCATCTCGGTATCTCATCATTCTCTTGAATTAATGTTGGACTTACCGGATTCAGTTCAACTTACGTGCTCACGGCGTACCTCTACACAGTCTACGCTCTCTTTTTCAAGCTTTTCAATTTTTCTCAACGGCAGCATCGCATTACCTAAGCCCACAAAAAAAGCCATATTCTTGATGACAATGGCTGTTGTATATCCAAGATGAAAGAAAAAAACACCTGTAAAGTTAATCGCGGTAGGTACAACACTCATACCCAAACTGGTTTGCAAATTAGTTTCTAACTTTTTGGCAATCTCAAATAAATCAGTTAGATGATAAAGTGTGCCGTCCATTAACAGCACTTCAGCGACATCGGTGGCGATTGAGGAAGCCCCCATTAAAGAAATAGAAACAGTCGCTTTTTTCATCGCAATGGCATCGTTGATACCATCCCCGACAAAACAAACCGATTTGCCTTCTTTCTGCAATTTTTCCACAATATTCGCTTTCTCTTCTGGCAAAATATCATAGAAATAATCATCCATGCCGAGTTGTTCCGCCAACTTTTTAGTCGGCTGCTTATGATCCCCCGACACGATAGCAATA
The DNA here is from genome assembly GCA_035871815.2 of Candidatus Parabeggiatoa communis. Classification (GTDB taxonomy): domain Bacteria; phylum Pseudomonadota; class Gammaproteobacteria; order Beggiatoales; family Beggiatoaceae; genus Parabeggiatoa; species Parabeggiatoa communis. The sequence goes on along the minus strand of JAYQWI020001533.1, from coordinate 3,513 downwards.
TGTTTAATGCCATGCTGACGTAGATTAGCGATAAGCTGTTTCACTTCCGAACGCACCACGGATTGCAATTCAATCGCGCCAATAAGCTTATTGTTGACAGCAACCAGAACGACAGAATGGCCTTGGATATGGACATCAGTCATCGCTTGTTCTATTTTTTCGGGAAGACTGATCCCTTCCATTTTCATAAAACGCGCACTACCCACTTTAATGAGTCTGTTTTCGATACTGACGGTAATACCGAAACCCACCTGATATTTTGAATCATCTAGCTTAGGTAAAGTAAAGTGGACAGCCTTAGCAAGGATCGCTTTGGCAATGGGATGGGTCATTTTAGACTCAGCCGCAGCCGCATACGTTAATAACTCATCTTCTCCATAGTCATCACAAACAATGATTTTCACAACAGAAAGTGCTTTGTTTGTCAAAGTACCTGTTTTATCAAACAGTATCGTATCTACCCGTATTAAACTTTCAAGGGCGCGTCCATCTTTGACCAGTATGCCTTTTTGGGAGGCCCACTTAAGATGGGCAAACGTGCCTAATGGGGCAAGCACTCTAATACGGCCGCCAAAATAACCCGTTAAAACCACTAAACCTGCTGTCGCACCGAATACCGGGGTTGTTAATAGAAACAGTCCGAGAAAAGGTAAAGCCCCTTTATCCGCCCATTGTTCTCCCAATAATTGGGCTTTATTTTTAAAGTTAGCCGAATGCTTTAAAATGTTATCAATTTTAGCAACTGTGGTTTCTTGCCCGGTTTGTTCCGTTTTGACTAAGATTTTTCCACTGATAACCACTGTGGTTGCAAACACTTTTTCACCAATGCTTTTTTCAGCCGGTTGCGACTCTCCCGTCAAAGCATGTTGATCAATCATCGCGCTGCCATCTATAATAATACCGTCAATTGGAATCATAAGACCAATTGTCACCACCACAATATCATTGACACGCACATCCTCAAGGGGCGTTTCAATTTCAACCTGATCTCTTAAACACCATACCATGCGTGGCAATTGTCCAAAGGTATTGGTAAGCAACTCCTTAGAGTGTCTTTGGGTGATGATTATAATCTTGTCACTGAGAAAATAAAAAAAGGTGCCTACCCCCATAGCAAAAAATTGCCCAAAGGCAAGACTTGCGAAAGTACCAATGGTGGTTAACACATCCATGCCAAACTTTTTTTCTTCAATTAAGGATTTTTCTGCACGTCTAAAAAGGGAGAAGCTATTATAAGTTAAAATACCAAGATACAACGGTGCTATAGGTGGGTAAAGAAACTGCCTCACAGTAGCCAAACCCAAATGGACAATACTCGCTTTCAAGTCATGATCAACTTGCTTCTTTTTCTGAATAAAATCATATTCTTCTGTTTGAGAATTGCTAGGCAAGTTGCGTGGTTCAACAGATTTTTGGGGAACCATCTCTTTATGCCCAGAATCTTTGGATTTTGATCGTTCCCGAAAAACCAGCCTTTTACTTTTGCGGGCGCGTTTTTTTTCATGCTGTTCAGATATCCTGAACCCAAAATAGACACTAATTACAAAACCCACTTCTAATAAGAACATACGAATTAAACTCCGTCATTCCGAGAGAATTTTAGATATGACCGGTTTTTAAAACCGGTCAAGTCGGCCCTACATCAGGCGGCATATCTTCAGTTTAGAGGATATTTTTTAAAAGCCAGCACGATCCCAATTTGAAAGGGATTCTTTCTATGTTTTTGCAGATGAGTCGTTCCAAAGATGCGAGACATGGAGTCGAAAAGCACTTCATTGTCGAGATTCAGATGAGAATCCAGTCTCTTGACCTCATATTCCCCCTCTTTCAGCAGGTTTATACGATCTCTAAAGACACCCAGTGCTTCGTTAGGCCATAGCTTCTCAAAATCGTCGCCTTCCCCCCAATTGTTGACCAACATAGCAATACCGTTTTCTTTCACGACACGCTCCATCATGCCGCCTTGTATATTCCACTGGATGTGCCCCCAGGAAGAGAACGCAACATCAAACTGGCTGCCCACACTGTCTAGTTCTTCGACTTTACCCAATTGAAATGAGGTATTCTTGTAGTCACGGCATCGTTTTCTGGCAAACTGAAGACTGTTCTCTACCGGATCGATACCAGTGAAGTGGATATCGGGAAACCTGGGTGCCAGCTGTTCTATCATCACGCCGGTACCACAACCAATGTCAAGAAAATGCCCTGATTCAATGTCGCAACTTTTTAGCGTTTTTTCGATCTCATCCAAAAGTGGCGACTGCATGATTTGCTGCTTCGCAAATACATCGTATAGTTCAGGGTAGTTGTGATACAAATCAAAGAAGCCAGCCTTGATGGTTTCGTAATCTTCATCTGGACGATAACAAGTTGGTTTTTCTGAAATCATTTTATTCTTCTCTTAAAGTTAGTGGATATCAATTATTTTTAACGGCAACCTAAAAAAACCTTATTCAATGTATTAATAAATCAGCTTAGACACTCGCATCAATTTTTCCAAATCGGCAACGCTTCAATCACCTTCTGCGTTTCTAAACTGACAGTAATCACCTTTTTCACCAATTCTAAAATATATTTATCCTCATCCTGCCGATTTGGATCATTAACAATCCCACTGCGCTTATCCACTTTAATACGATACTGATCAATCACCCAATCCAAAGCGGAGCGATTGCCTAATTTATAGTCAAACACGCGCTCAGGTATCCCATCCAATGTTAGAAAGTCGTTATATTTCAATTGCCGCTTATCTTTCGACAATCTCATTTTATCGACTTTGAGACTAAAGGGCACTTTTGAATTTTCAATCAGCTTGAGGGGATAGGGTGCTTGATCTTCATAATTAAGATGTAAATCGCTCAGTTTTTCCCCTGATTTTGAAAAGGCCCAAAAGTCGGGTGCCATTGGTAAATGAGGGAGTTCTCGTTTGAGGTTGGCAGCGTATTTTTCACGATAACTGGGATGATGTAATAAGCCATAAATATAGTGAAATATTGCCCATTTCGTGATGGTGGTGTCTTGGTAGTGGTTTTGAAAGTGGGTTAATGTCCAGTCAGTTATGTTTTCGGTACGAGCGGTGCCGTCTTCGGTGTAAGTGTAAAGGGGGAAGCATTGGCTTGGACGACCACCGACATCTAAACAAGGAATATGGTTTGTTATTTGAACAACAAAAGGAATTTGTGAATGATTAGTGCAACAAATCACCCTATTTTCATTTTCAGTGATGAGTGTGGGAAAGAATTTTGGAAATTGACCAATGCGATCAATCAATAGACTATCAAAATAAAGATAACATTTTGAAAATGGACGATATAATGACAGCCTGATATAATTTTTATCAAGTTTGGCTACTTTTCCACTCTTCAGATATATTTTTAGTGTGGAACTCCAACTAATCCGATTATCATCATACCGCACAAAATCATCAACCTCAGCATCCCGATTATCCCGCTTAACCCATTTGTCAACCTGCTCATTATAGCTATCAATAGTACGTTGCATATTTTCAGCAAG
>JAYQWI020001532.1:0-6108 GCA_035871815.2 Candidatus Parabeggiatoa communis | reverse complement strand
TCGCGTCTCTACTGTCTTAGTTTAACATTATCATCAATGAGCCGCTGAAACATCGCTAATTTAGCCGGTTCTTTGGTGGGGTTAGAGGCCTTATTCATAAAAGCGTTTCTAGGCGTATTCCTCGTGGAAATTTCTGACTCTGGATTGGCTTTTTGAAGTGCCGAATGTTTTTCTTGAAGTCGAATGATTTGAACTAAAATATCACGCTGTTCCGTTTTTAACATATCAATACCGGTTTGAAGACTGATGGCCGTCCCGGATTCCGTATTTTGAAATGCCAATAGCTTTTCTTGAAGTTGAGCCATTTGAGCTGAAATTTCACGTTGTTCAGTCATTAAGACATCAATGCCGGTTTTCAGAGTTGCAAGCGTCTCTTTTTCTTCTCTGGCAGCCATTCTTGTCCGCTCTTTCCGGCTTTTGAAAAATTGCCATGCGATGATGCCTCCCATTATCAAAATGGCAAAATTGGGTAATAACGCTGTGTTAAGCAGCTTAGCACCACCCATTTTAATCAGTCCCTGTTCAACCATTATCACTCCTCATCACAGTTATCAGTTATCAGTTATCAGTTATCAGTTATCAGTTATCAATGGAATTTAAACTATGCCAGCCTCTTCAAGCAGTGGGTTAACAAAAATACATTAACTTTTTTTGCCAATATTGAATAGAACACAAATAATACTGATTGTCATGATTGGCGCTGATTTTTTTAATCAATCAGTCCAGATTTTAATCAGTGTTAATCATGAGCATCAGTATTATCTGTGTTCTATCTCACTTTCCATCACCCTTATCGTAGTGCTGCCGGGGATCACAAGCTAAAAGTTACTGCACCTTTTCTTTACCTAAAAATACGGCTTTATCAATTTTTGAGAAGAAGGTTTGATAAAATTGGGCATCTTGTATTTGCCTCACTTTCATTGTAACCCCTTTATTATCCAATACTTTTTGTTGGAAGTTGATACGTACACGAGTTTTTTCGCCATATTCGCTGATGTTGGCTGAAGCTTCTGTAATGGCGTTGTTTGCAACACGTACATCTGAACCAAGACGGCTGGGAAAAGGGGAAAAAGAATTTCTGCCTAAATCCACTTCCTTTTGGGCCGTTAGCAAACCTAAATCAACATTGGCTTGTTTGATCATAAACCCTTCATCTTGCAATGTGTGCATAACGGATTTCATCACCAATTTGACATCCTTGGTATCGTAAGAACGGGTTTGAAATTCACGTATTTCTAATGGTGTCTTTTTTGGAGCCGGTGCGGCGAGACAAGCACTTAGTAGCAGAATGATTATAGACAGGAACAGGTATTTTTTCACTGCATTCTCCTAGAATTTGCTGCTGTGATAACTGAAGTCTTCTACAGCACCTTGTGCAAACTTGATTATAACCGTTAAGGTTTTTTGGGTTTGAGCGGAAGCGCCTGCGCTTCGGCCGCCACCTATAATGATGCCGATGATGCCGGTGTTCATTTCGCCTCTGGAATAGGAGGCTTCGCTTGCGATTTTGTCATAAATCCAGGTTTCAATGCCTTGTTTGTCTCTTGATACGATATTGGGCGAACCCAGTGCTTCTGCGACTTCTGCTTGTGACATGCCTTTTCTGATCTCTTTTTGAACAATGCCAACTGTCATCTCACGATCAGCTTTAGAATGGACTTGATCGGCGTGTTCAGAGGCTGTCATGCAGCCGCTGAAACTGATTGAAAGTAGGCTAACACAGACTGCGCCTTTTAAGGGTAAAGCGATTTTAAAATTCATATTTAGATGACTCCAATTGAAAAATAGTTTGAGGGCGATAACAAAGGTTCGCCCACTCTGATCTAAACTTACTCCAAATATTACAGCAACTTTTCCTTGCCTAGAAAAACGGTTTTATCTACTTTTGAGAAGAATGTTTGGTAAAACTTGCCCTCTTGTATTTGTTTCACTTCCGCGCTAACACCTTGATTGTCTAAAACTTTGACTTGAAAATTGATACGCACACGAGTTTGTTCGCCAAATTCGCTGATATTGGCTGAAGCTTCTGTAATGGCTGTATTTTTAAAGGTTGATTCGTTTTTACCGACATTAATATTGGCACCGCCTCCGCTAGAATGTGAACTTGAACTTGAATTCTTACCGCTACTCAGTATTATTGCCGCGCCAACGGCAATCACGACTGCGCCTATCGCAAGTGCTTTACCCCAAGAGAAATCACCGCCTTCTTCTTCTTTAAATTCGACTTCTTTTTGTGCCGTTAGCAAACCTAAATCCATATTGGCTTGTTGAATAATAAAGTTGTCGTCTTGTAAAGCGTGCATAACGGCTTTCATTACCATTTTGGTATCTTTGGTGTCATAAGAACGGGTTTGAAGTTCACGTATTTCTAATGGTGTTTTTTGAGGTTCAGCAGGTTCAACAGCGCAGGCTGTCAGTATAAAGATGATTAGGGAAAGTAGAATTGATTGTTTTTTTTTCATTGTATTTTGCATTTTTAAAATCCTGAAAATGGGCAACTACAAGGGATTGCCCCTACATTAATCTCACGCAAAGACGCTAAGACGCTAAGTAAACATAATACTTGGCACCTTTGCGCCTTTGCGCCTTTGCGTGAGATTGGTTTTAGAGCAATTAGCGTTCGATATCTGCTGCTATCGGAATCACTGTTTTTGCGGCTGATTGATATTCTTCAATTTGATGGAAGTTCAGATATCGATAGATATTATCTGATAATGGTGCTATGGCTTCAACATTTTGTCGATATTCGGCCAGTGTCGGTATACGCGCTAGTTTGGCACTGACGGCGGCTAATTCGGCTGAGGCTAAGTAGACATTGGCATTTTTGCCTAAGCGGTTGGGGAAATTACGGGTGGAGGTGGATACGACGGTGGCATTGTCTTTAACCCGTGCTTGATTGCCCATGCATAAGGAACAGCCTGGCAGTTCAGTCCGTGCGCCGGCTTGTCCAAATATTGAATAGATGCCTTCTTGAATGAGTTGATGTTCATCCATGCGTGTGGGGGGGGCTATCCATAAGCGTGTGGGTACATTGCCGGCATTTTCTAAGACTTTTCCGGCGGCGCGGTAATGGCCAATATTGGTCATGCAGGAGCCTATAAAGACTTCGTCAATTTTGTTTCCTGCGACTGCTGATAGGGGTTTGATATCGTCTGGATCATTGGGACAGGCCAGTAGGGGTTCTGTGATGTCATTCAGATCAATTTCAATGATTTCAGCGTATTGGGCATCAGTATCGGGTTCTAATAAGATGGGATTGTCTAACCAGGTTGTCATGGCTTCAATTCGTCGCCGTAAAGTGCGTTCGTCGCCATAGCCGTTGGCAATCATCCATTTGAGCAAGGTGATGTTAGAGTTTAAATATTCTATGATAGGGGCTTTGTCTAAGCGCACGGTGCAGCCATTCGCGGAGCGTTCGGCAGAAGCGTCTGCAAATTCAAAGGCTTGTTCTACTTTTAAGTGGGGGAGGCCTTCGATTTCGAGTACGCGCCCTGAAAATATATTTTGTTTACCTTCTTTGGCTACGGTTAATAAGCCTTTTTGAATGGCGGCATAAGGAATGGCGTTGACTAAATCACGTAAGGTGATACCGGGCTGCATGTTGCCTTTAAATCGCACTAATACGGATTCGGGCATGTCTAAAGGCATGACACCTAATGCGGCGCCAAAGGCGACTAGGCCGGAACCGGCGGGGAAACTGATGCCGATTGGGAAACGGGTATGCGAGTCTGCACCTGTGCCAACGGTGTCGGGTAAAATCATGCGATTGAGCCATGAATGAATAATCCCATCGCCAGGGCGTAAGGAGACACCGCCGCGGGTTCGGATAAAATCGGGGAGATCATGTTGCAATGTGATATCGACGGGTTTGGGGTAGGCGGCAGTGTGACAGAAGCTTTGCATGACTAAGTCGGCTGTAAAGCCTAAACAGGCTAATTCTTTGAGTTCATCGCGTGTCATGCCGCCGGTGGTGTCTTGTGAACCGACGGTTGTCGTTTTGGGTTCGCAGTAGGTGCCGGGGCGCACGCCTTTGACACCGCAGGCTTTTCCAACCATTTTCTGGGCTAAGGTAAAACCATGAGGCATCTCTTTAGGGAGCAGGGGGCGGATAAATTGGGATGAGGCTTCTAGGCCCAAGGTTTGACGCGCTTTGTCTGTGAGACTACGGCCAATAATTAAAGGAATACGGCCACCTGCTCGTACTTCATCCGCTAAGGTAAGAGGGCGTAGTTGAAAACGACTGATTTCAAGGCCTTTGTCATTGACGATGCGGCCTTGTTCAGGATAAAGGGTGATCACGTCGCCATGATTGATTTGACTGACATCGCATTCTATCGGTAATGCGCCGGAGTCTTCTGCGGTATTAAAAAAAATAGGGGCCATTTTCCCTCCCAAAATCACACCGCCTTGACGTTTGTTAGGCACGTAAGGTATATCATTGCCGATATGCCATAACAAGGAATTGATAGCTGATTTACGTGATGAGCCGGTACCGACGACATCACCGACATAAGCTATGGGATGGCCTTTTTGTTTCAGTGTTTCGAGAGTTGCCAAGGCTTCTGGCATTCTGTGAGAAAGCATGGCTTTGGCATGTAAGGGAATATCAGGCCGACTCCAGGCTTCGGAGGCTGGGGATAAATCATCGGTATTGGTTTCACCGGGCACTTTGAAGACGGTGACGGTAATGGCTTCTGGTAACTTGGGTTTTGTGGTAAACCATTGTGCCTCGGCCCACGCTTTCAGAACGGTTTGGGCCCAGTCATTGGTTTTCGCTTTTTCGACGACATCATGGTAAGCATCAAACATGAGCAGGGTGTGTGACAAACCTTTAGCGGCAATGGGTGCTAATTGCTGATCATCGAGTAAATCAATCAAGGGTTGAATGTTGTAACCGCCTAGCATGGTGCCTAATAATTCAGTCGCTTGAAGGGGTGTGATCAGAGGAGAGGCGATTTGCCCTTTAGCAAGCTGGGTTAGAAAACTGGCTTTGACATAAGCGGCTTCATCTACCCCTGGGGGCACACGATGGGTTAATAGCTCAACGAATGTTTGTTCTGCTTGCGGTTGCTTTAATAATTCAACTAAGGCAGCAACTTGCTCAGCATTTAAGGGTAAGGGCGGTAATTGTTGGCTGGCACGTTCTTCTGTATGTTGTTTTAAGGCGGTTAACACGTTAATTTAATCCTCAATGTTAAAGGGAAAAGGGAAGGAATCATTGTGAAGCGAAAGTCATTATAAATTCGCTCACGCAGAGCCGCAGAGGCGCAGAGGTTCAGACTGCTGGCTTGTCTACTAACCAGTTGGCTCAATCAATTCTGATTCTCTGCGGCTCTGCGGCTCTGCGTGAGCAGACAGTTTGTTACAAATTATTTGTGTGCATAGGAACTGATAACTGATAACTGACAACTATTTTAGAGGCACTAACCGATCTCCAAAAGGGGTTCGCACGACACGCATACCTGCGGGCACATCTTCATCTTTGATAACGCGCTTTTTGAAGTTTTTATAGAGTTCTTTACGCTTCTTTTGTTCGTCTTCTTTACTTGATTTTTTAGCCGTCTTTTTCGGAGACGCTTTTGGAGTAGGCAGGGCTTCGTTCCGTTTTAAGTTGAGAATCGCAACGGTTTTGCCATTGTCCCTCTTCTCACACCTCAGGCCTTTTTTTGGCTTGTCTTTGTGGCAGGGAAAATCTTCGGGATACTCGATCTGTACTTCACGCGCTTTGACGCTCACTAAGTAATACTCTTCAAAACCTTCAAGATCAAGCGGGGTACGGGTGTTGTTCTCAAAATATTGGATAAAGGTTTTATTATCCGGCCCCTTTAGCACAGCGGCCCGTCTACTGCCAAAGCGACTGGTGCCTTGAAGCTCAAAATCTTTTTGTGGCGGTAGTTTTTTGGGTTTTCGCGTATTGCGCGATGTTTTTTTGGAAACGCGTGCTTTAAAGGGATTAATGAGTTTTGTTTTGGGTTTGCTTGGTTTTTTGATGATAGAGGTAGTGGGAGGTGCAGGTGGCGGTGGGGGTGGTTTACCCCGATCTGGGTTAAACAAATCAAACGCACCAGCCTGAGTGCTACTGAATAGCAGAGACAGGGTAAGAATCAG
>JAYQWI020001531.1:0-2931 GCA_035871815.2 Candidatus Parabeggiatoa communis | reverse complement strand
AAAAAGAAGGGGGGCGTTTATTCGAGGCCTTACTGACTGATCTCAATCAGGTGGCCCGTTTTTATCAAGGCAAGTTTTCTAAAGCCCTGCTCAAACTGGCTAAAGAATATTTACTGGTTTATGCCAATCAAACCTTAACCCGTGGCTCTCAAATTGAGAACACAGCCTGGTATCAGGCTTTTCTCTCGCACCCTAATTTGACCACTACGATTCTGAAATACCTGACGGCCTATCCTGAAGATGTTGTCAAAATACAACAACAATTCGAGCAGGAATTGCAAAAGGCGACTGAAGGGCAAACCCATTGGACAGATCACGGTGATGAATATCGCAAAGCCCTTTCAGAAGGGCTGGCTATGTGCCGACAAGCCTTAGAATCTGGTGATGACACGCTGAAAAAGCTCGCTAATCAGCAAAGTGATATGCGCTGGTTAGTCGATTATATCGGCAGCAGAGAATACGATATCAACAAGGCTTTTAATGAAGCGGCTAAGAATTTTGATCATTATTATAGACTGTTCCGTGAACACTCTGACAATGTACACCGTTTTTTACGCAGCGGCCCGTTGCACTCATTCCTATTTTGTTGGTTGGCCAGTAAATACCTGGAACACACTGAGGGACAAACACAAAATAATGCAAGCAATGTCATGTTTCAAATCGGTGTTGAAGGGCAGGGCAAAAAGCGAATTATTGCGGAAAGCCAGGCAGAGTGGCGAGAAACCATTGATACCATTCGACAAGGGATCAGCTTTGATAAACTCTCAGAAGAAGAAGGAAAGAAGATTACTAATCCTGATTTATATCAAGCGGGTAGCGAAGCGGTTGGCACTAACCTGATAAAATCGTTGGAAACCACGGGGAATTTTACGCGCAAACAATTGCGGCAACGCTGTGAAAATTTGTTTGTTGAAACGGCCCTGTTAATGGGTGACGCAATGGGCGATATTCTTGAGCAATTTAATGAGCGTTTTGATGACTATATGGTGTTATACCATGCCATCATTCGACAAAAAAGCGGCAGCCCGGATGAGTTCAAACAAGCCATGCAGTGTGCTACCCTCAAAGCGATTTCGCCTCCGCAACTGGATGACATCACGAATCGCCTGTTTGCGGATTTAGCGGGCATCATGGACTGTACCGCGCAACCGGTTAAACAGGCCTTCCTTAAAGTCATTACCGAAAACACCCAAGGTGAGTATTTTAAGGCCTATGTCGATAAACAAAAAGACATTGATGCCGCAAGTCTCCAATTACGCGAAACTTATCGTGCGCGACTGATGGAGGTTGATGCCACTGGCGATTATCCCGGCATAGCTGGGGTTGCCGCATTGCATCAGATTCCTGATATCAAAGACAAGCATATTCAGGCAAGACAAGAGGCTCAAATAAAAAGACTGGCCTCTGAAGTCAAACAAATAGTGCCCTTTCAAACCACGTTACCTGAAGGGATTCCAACTGGTGAGTATCAAATCGTGCAAAACGATACCGTGATTGGCAGCGCCACGGTAGAGGATAAAATTCGGGAAAATACACTGGTTATGATGTCGGGGCAATTTGAGGCTAATGAAATAGACACCGTTAAAGAAGCCGAACAAATCATTGCGGTATCAAACGCTGATGATTCACAACGGTTTACTTGGAAATGCACCGATTATGCTTTGGTAGGCAAAGCACTGAATTCGCAGGAAAAAAACGAGATTGTCACCTTTAAAGATATCACTCTGCATTCATTTGAAGGCGCTGTACCGATTGCCGGTAGTTATCAATTGCAAGTTGACGGAGACACAGTAGGCGAAGTCACCCTCACAACAGAAACGCAAAATAACACCGTGCCTACGATATCGGGTACAATGAATACCGATCATTTGGAGGTGATTGCGTCAGATGAATCACTCACTTTGAGGAAGGGTAAAGATAGTTTTGATTGGCAAGCTAAAGCACGTAAAGACTTAATGCCGATTGTGCGTGATTATCCTGGTTTAAGGCCAGCCTACGTGGCAAATAATCAGTTATGCCAACAACTTGCAAAGGATGAGCAACAATTTGATAAGTTTGTGGCTAAAGGCCTGATAGATCAAGATGATCTGATGATGCGTTTGCATACTTTGGTATTGGGCGAATATATGCTGGCCGCGCCAGAAGGTCAGGTTCCACTAGACACGGCTGATTTATCCAAAATGTCAGGCCTGATTTTTGACTTGATACGACATATTGGCAATCCAAAAGTGGAAGCGTTGTTTGAAAATCAACCCTCAAAAGAACTACTTGACGATCCAGCGCGAGGCCTAAAGGCCATCAACCTGAGTCAATATTATCCGGTATCCGACTCCGCTGAATTGAATACAGTGCTTCAGCATCATTATGCTGCTTGTAAAGAGTTATTGTCTATGCAAGACTACGTGCGCGAGATTGAGCAAGTGCGCCGCACTTTTGATCTATTGCAACACGACAAACATATTGAAATCATGCTGATTAATCAAACACTTGAAGAGCATGTCAATTGCACCCAAAGCAATAACGAAGTGTTGTTGTGCAACGACGATGATCGGGATCATCATGCCTTATTTATCTATTTAACGGCACAAAGCGATGCCCAAAACGGATTGGAAAGTCTCAAGGCACTCTTGCCCGGTGACATTGGCGTATTAAGCCAAACGGGTTGGCATACCCAATTGCCGCTCTTTGTGACAACGGACAAAACGGTTAAATCTGATGCTTTTCCGGTGATTTCCCGTGAATCCATTGCATTGCCAGATTTTTCAAAATTGAAGGGGGGCATTCAAGGCATCCCTTTGCTTGAACTCTGTCTAAGCCTGATGACAACAATCGATTATGGAAAGTTTGGCGAGTTTCTTAGAAAGATTCACAATGATTTTGTGAAATTGAACAAAGAAGTTGAAGCGGCGGGTATTCCCCAAAAAGGCCAAT
>JAYQWI020001530.1:0-2091 GCA_035871815.2 Candidatus Parabeggiatoa communis | reverse complement strand
CAAAGTTTTGTAAGTCAGTTGAATGAACTGTAAACAGTTGAGAGTCATTTAGGCCCTTGTCATGCACACCCCAAACTCGACATGAAGTGTCTTTTACGCCAACCTTAATATCCATAACGGCTACCACCTTTGAATCCGTTTGGGATGTTGCCGTGATTGTGATCACATCTTTTGCACCCGGAATCGAAGGCAAAGTCACGTTCAATGTTAGGCTTTTCCGTTTAAGGCCCTCAACAGTAACAGAAGAAGGTAACCCCGCTATTGTCCAACCAGCCGAATCACTTATATTGAGCGTATAGGTATCTTCTACCGGCCCAACGTTAGAAACGCTTATGTCAATAGGGATGTTCGTACCCGCAGATTCCTCAATTTTTTTCTGCCCACTGAGCGCAACATGGTAAATAATCTTGCTTGGATTAACTTCAATAGTCGGTGCGTCTATCAAATTCTGCAACGTCACACCTTCATCCAGCAAAACAGTATCAGCAAAAATTTCCACCTTAACAGCCGCTTTGAAAACCTTGCCATTGTTGTTTCTCAAATCTACAATACCACCTTTACCAACTGCCAAGATGATATTTCTACCCGCAGTAATGGCTTCATCACTGAGATTATTCAACTTCAATTCCCACTCATCGCCACCGAATATGACAACATCCTCTTTAGCAATGATGCGGGTATCTTTACCAGATAGCATAACATCTGGTTCAAAATATGCTGAATTGCCTGAATAAGCTTTTCCTTTAGCAATCGCATAACCACTAGCCGAAACTGACAAATCACCCCCGTCTCCACCTAATGCTTCTAATCGACCACATAGTCCATCAGTGTAATTTTGCTCTGAACAAGCACCATCTTGAACCACAACATCACCACCGTTACCACTAGCAGTGTAAGATTGGGCAGTAGCAATGACATCACTTCCTGCTTGTATATCAAGATAACCTCCTTGTCCGCCAAGATTTTTGCCATCTTGAACTTCATAACTGCTACTGGGAAATTCAGCATTGCCACCATTACCAGCAGCAATAGTGCCTTGTTGCATTACGATTCCGGCATATATAGTAACTGAACCACCTTCACCAGCAGTATTGTAGCCATCTCCATAACTTGTCATACCATTACCCGCTTGAATTGTGCCTTCGTTGTAAAACATTCCAAAGAAATCACAATAATCAGGGTCAGGTGAGTCTGTTGCATCACAGATAACATCGGGATTATCTTGTAATAAGAGGCTGGTGCCTTCAGGATAAGCATCGGGAGATGACCAATTATCGTCTCCATTTACCCCTTTGATTTCACCATAATTAGCAAAAAGCTCACGAAATGTCAGTGTTAAACCCAACCCATTTCCATCTATCAAAGTCCCATAGTTGCAAATCGCCCGAACTTCCACTGGCGGAGACGAATCAGGAATATCACTAATCTCACCATTAATGGCGACTACACTGTCCTCATTGATATCACCGTTTTCAAACCAACTACTATACAATGTTACTGTTGGCATTGAACAAATATTGTTTGATATATCTTTTGCTTTATCAAGCTTAGTTTGAACATCATTTCCTAACTCTGGTGTGGGAAAATCAAGATTTACTATTCCATTGCCGTCAGTGTCATATAACTCATCTCCTTCCAACGCAAAATCTATCCCATTTTCATCAACAACTAGTTTGACAACTCGGCCATCATCTTTAACCCTAATCCAAAGCGGGTATTCTTCAGAAGACCACGAAACCAAAGGAGTTTCTCCATCTTCCCGTACAGCGGAGGCTAAAGATGAGGTTGGATCGAGGTATTGCCAGATTTTGTAATCACCTGGCCTAACGTTGTCAAAAACATATTTACCATTTATATCCGTCCGTTCTTGAGCAGGACGTAAACGGGGAGACGCATCAGCAGCTTTTAAGCGAATAATTCCACCAGTAGCAATAGGTAACTCATTTTCCCAATCTTCTAACGTATCGTTCTTGTTAGAATCAATAAACTTAATACCTTCAATAGGCACAGCCCATGCACTTGTGGGCACAACACTCCCTGCCAGCAAAGCCAAAGCAATAGCCTTAGCTAAGAGAGTTTTCTGCCGTTTTT
>JAYQWI020001529.1:0-8457 GCA_035871815.2 Candidatus Parabeggiatoa communis | reverse complement strand
CTATTCAGCCGCCACTGTTTCAAACAACGAGGTGCCATTTACACCGTCAATGCCATTGCAGACACACCCGTTTGCGCAATACCACCTCTTTCGGGGCGAATCTGCGTGTACGCCCTACCTATAAATCCTTATGACCGAATCATCTGCTCATTGTTCTTTTTGTGGCCTCAAAGTGCCGCCTGATTCTCCCCTGATTACTGGAGAAAATGGCTATATTTGTGAAGACTGTGTCCGCGCCGCTCATGAACTGGTTATCAATTGGAAACGCGAACACGCTTTAACACAATCTTACAATCTCTTACCTACCCCCGAAACGATCAAAGCGCAGTTAGATGAATACGTGATAGGGCAAGAACTCGCAAAAGAAATCCTAGCCGTCGCCGTTTATAACCATTACAAACGCTTACACCATGGCAATCAAGCCAATAATCATATCGCAAATCTCTATCACGATGTCGAAATCAGCAAATCCAATGTCCTCATGCTAGGCCATTCCGGCACCGGAAAAACCTTACTTGCCAGCACCTTAGCCAAGATTGTCGGCGTCCCCTTCGTGATTGCCGACGCAACCACTTTAACTCAAACCGGTTATGTCGGTGATGACGTAGAAAGTCTTTTAGTGCGCTTACTGGATGTCGCAGAGGGTGATCTTGAACAGGCACAATGGGGGATTATTTATATTGATGAAATAGACAAACTCGCCAAAACGTCAGAAAGCCAGACGGTAGTGCGCGACGTATCCGGTGAAGGTGTGCAACAAGCCCTGCTAAAACTGGTAGAAGGGACGACTGTCAAGCTACCCCAAAAAGGCAAAGAACGCCAACACAACAATGAACAGCTGACCATGGACAGCCACAATATTTTATTCATTGCCAGCGGCGCTTTTGTCGGCCTAGAAGAGCATGTTGCTAAACGCATCAAACCGCAAGCAACCGAAATGAGTTTAAAAGGGAAAAATAAAATCAGCGCCGAATCTTTGCTACATGAAACGCAACCCGAAGACTTACGCCGTTTTGGCCTCATTCCTGAATTTATTGGACGCTTTCCCATCATAGCCATTTTAGAACAACTAGATGAAGCTGCACTGGTACAGATTCTAACAGAACCGCGTCATGCCCTAGTACGTCAATATCAAAAACTGTTTGCCTACGAAAATGTCGAACTAGAATTTACCCCCCAAGCCCTCACAGCCATAGCCGCCAAAGCCTTAGCACGCGGCACAGGCGCACGCGGTTTACGAAGCATACAAGAACAACTCCTACGTCGCAGCATGTTTGAACTCCCCTCCCGTCAAAATATCATCCGCTGCATTGTTGATGAACAGGCCGTTAATGGAACAGGCGAAATACAGATGATCGAAAATGAAAATAGGCTCAATTAGCCTAAGCGCGTAATCCACCAAAGAGTCATCACTCAATTTTGAGATAAACGTTCAACAAAAATAGCCTGTTCAGGCGTTTTGACACTCGGCTCATTGAATTGAAATGATTAAAATCAATAAATGATACTCCAAACGATCAAAATTTTTTATTTTCAATAATCTCGACAAATAGAGGCAAGTACAAGGGATTGCCCCTACATACCCTCCATTATGGCGGAATCCGTAGCGTAAGCCCTTGAAATTGAAGCTTTCCCACTCAACTACCCCAGTGCCCAACCATAAGAATACTTAAAAATGATACTTTAACTGCATATAAAACGCTCGTTGCACTTCGTTAAAGGATATTCCTCTTTCCCCAGTACCAAATTCATGGTGTTGGTTATCAAAAAGATTCCGCACCCCTAAACTCAATTGTAAACTTGCCTGAGGTTGCCAACCTAAACGAACATCAAAACGTGTATAATGACTGACATCTTGAGTAGACACATTATCAACATAATACAACGCGATATCACCTTCCAAACTGCTTGACAAGTTAAACAAAGAACGCAAACTGGCTTGATGGTGCGGGGTATTACCTTCTGATAATTCCGCATTGGCATCGTTACTTGTCGCTTTCTGATGTAATTGCATATCCAAATAGCTGTAAGTCCCAATCAATTTCCAAGCTTTGTTGACTTGCCAATGCGTTGCTATTTCAAGGCCATAGACTTCACCCTCCATTTGGTTATCCCCTTTCAATATAAGAACTGCCGGCGGTGGAAATGGTTTAAAATCAATGGTTTCTGAAGTGCGTAGTTTGTCATAATCGTTATAAAAAAGACTCATATCTAACAAAAAATGGTTGATTAAATTAAAACGATAGCCCAGTTCATAAGCCAATAAAACTTCCGATTGTAGTTCAGGATTACCTTGAATCAAGAATCGCATATTCGGAACTTCGGTATTGAGGGAAAAGTCTGAATCAGTACGCGATGGAGTACGCACAGCCCGTGAGATTGCACTCCACAAAATATGGCGGTCACTTTTATTCCATAATAAACGAACCGTGGGTTGAAATTCAAAACCAGTATAGTCGTTCTGCTCAAACTTGGAGCCCAAAATCAACCGTAAATCTTGCCACTCTCCATTTTCGCTATTTTCATCACCATCATCAAGAGGTATTTTGAACTCACTTTGTGCAAACGCACTGAACAAACTGTCTTGGCGCTTCTGTGGCGTGTAATTGAGAGGCGGTAAAGACTCAATATGGTCATGGCTATAACGAAAGCCTAAGCCCCAGAGAAACTCGTGTCGTTCACTGACTTCCCAACGATGTTGAAAATCAATGTCATAGATACCCCGATCTTCGTCATAAGAAGCGTCTTTACGTTGACTCAAATCATAATAGGTTTGTAGGGTGATATCACCGTTAGTTAAGTCACGTTGCCAATGGGCTAATAGATTGATTCCAGTCATCTCAGTTTGTTGACGCGCCTCTTTTTGAACCGATTGCTGGGCAAAACCATCATAGATATTGCCTTGTAGACTCATCGTATCGCGACTCGATTCTTCCCAATCTAGGCGAAAACCGCCCCGTTTCATTTCCCAACCATTATCATGTTCTTGTCCTTCGGCATCAATAAAAGTATCGTGTTCATAAAATTTGCCATAAACACGATAATGACCCTGCTTACCCACTTTACCACCATGTCGCATGCCAACGATGGCACGCTCTTCACCCTGGCCGACGTGAGTTGTCACCAAATTCCCTTGGGTACTTTGGGTCGATTTGGTGATGATGTTGATAATGCCATTGACGGCATTGGCTCCCCATAATGATGCCCCAGGCCCGCGAATGACTTCAATACGTTCGACATCTTCCATCAACAAATCTTGTGTATCCCAATTAACCTCGGAACGCATCGGGCTGTAAACGGTGCGCCCATCAATCATCACTAACAGTTTACTCGCCCATTGTTCATTGAAGCCTCTAGCACTTATCGCCCATTGATGAGTATCCCAACGTGCCACTTGCATCCCAGGTACCATCCGCAACGCTTCTGCTAAATGCGTAATGCCAGCCCGGCGGATATCGTCTTGGGTAATGACAAACAAAGCGGCAGCAGTCTTCGTTAATTTTTGGATTTTTCGTGTGGCTAAACCGCTTTCAGGATTAAAAATTTCAACTTCAATCAATTCATCCAAAGACAAACTTTTTAAGTGTTCAAAAATATGACGCTGCTCTTCTTCCGGCTCAATAAATGCTTGGCTATGCGTCATCATGGTGAGTAACAGCCATAAACAAAAAAGTTGAAGCATTCGTAAGTTTAATTTAAGCATAATTTTCACAACGAATTTATTCATATAGCAAAAAGGGGGCAACACTACAGATTGTCTCTACAGTAAAAATTGATATTGTAGGGGCAATCCCTTGTGGTTGTCCGTGAAACTAGCGGCGAACAATTTTAGCAATACGTAGTAAATTCACGCTGGCTTTTAAACCAGCTTCTTTCAAAGTATCGATGGCAATGTAAAAACGTACCCGCCTACTTTGTTTAAAAAATTGAATCATCCCGCCTTGTGTGACAAAATTATTGATATCACTGACGGTGAGAATAGGACGTTGTTGAAGAGAGAATAAAATTTGGTCTAAATAAAATTTTTCAGATTGGCTTATAAATAAAATTTGACAGTTATCAACATTTACAATGTCGTTAAGGCGTTGTACTTTGACAATATGTCCCTTCACCTCCTCATTTTCCACCATGACATCAATTCCTTCTTGAAAAGGATCATCGCCTAATATGCAAATATTAAAGGGTGCTTGATAATGGGTAAATGCAGAATAGGGCCATCTAATAAAATTAGCAAAGTTGTACAAAAATACGGCTTTAATTTGATATTCTTTAGCAATTGGAGCGGCATGACTGATGAGACTACTACTTAACAGAAATAAAAATATGATGAGTTTTAGCAATTTATAAATCAACTTTATTTTTAAAAACATAGCATTACACCTTACATCAGTGTTTGAAAGTGAATAGCAATGAAACCCAGCAGGGCGTGTTCGCCCGGACAGCAGGAAGGAATAATGGGACTTTGAACGTCGCTTTGCATAGTGACTTCGTTTTCATCATTTGAAAGGGCAAACACACAGAAAGGGGTTCGCTCCCAGCCTGCGTATTCGCCCCCGATGTGCTGACGAATTGGGTAAGGAACAATGAAAAATTAACTTACCCCGATATTCTCATGGCACAGCAATAGTGGTCATTAAAATGATTTATATCCCATTTAAAAATAATGGAATTAAAAAAACAATCAATTTGTTATCTTCCAAGATGATTAATATATTCTATCTTAAAAAACAATCAATTTGTTATCTTCGAGGGTGGTTAATATATTATAAATTATAAATTAACAATTATTTAAATCGTGTCTGAACGAAAAGTTGTTTCATTCATGACGTGAGGCATTTCCGAAGCCCAAATTGTAAGCGTTTTGGGCATTGAACCTTTATTCCCTAAACAACTGGCAAGGGGTTTTCGTGTAGGCACTCAATACCAGTCGTCTCCAAAATCCGTTATAATCAAATAAATTTGAACATCATAGTAATAACGATAATGTCTATATCTAATTTATCCATTAAGAATAAGCTCAGTATCATTATTCTCTTAACAACTAGCATCGTCTTGTTGTTAGCATCAGTCGCTATTCTTACGAGTGATTTGCTCACATTTCGTCGTCAGATGGTGGCTGATTTATTTGTGCTGGCTGATATGGTGGGAACAAATAGCACCGCTGGACTGATTTTCTATGACAATATAACCGTGGAAGAAAATCTTGCCGGCTTAAAGGCCAATTCGCATATTAGAGTCGCCCATATTTTTGCTGAAGAGGGCACTACATTTGCGAGTTACTTTCATGAAAAATTACCCTTAAACAGTACGGAACGTACTTTTACCAAGATTGACGACTATTATTCTTATCACCCAAAAGCTCAGCCTAAGCCTGATCAAATAACCAAAAGCCATTTGATTGAACATGACCATCTCAGTATTATAAAGCCGATCAGATTTAAGAACAAAATAATTGGTATAGTTTATATTCAATCCGATCTTAACGCTTTTAATAACCGTTTGGTTTCGGGCATTATCGTTATCGTTGCAGTGATGCTCGTTTCCTTAGTATTGGCTTTTGGATTAGCTTCTCAATTTCAGCGTATCATTACTACCCCTATTTATAATCTGCTCAAAACGATGAAAGCGGTATCAGGGAAAAAAGACAATTATTCACTACGGGCTACAAAAATGGCCAATGATGAATTGGGGAATCTTGTTGATGGCTTTAATGAGATGCTCACCAAGATCGAAATGCGCGATAGGGAAGTGAGTAATTACCGTGATCATTTAAGCGACATGGTTGAACAAAGAACGGCTGAGCTTGCAGAAGCGCGTGATCAAGCCTTGGCTGCCAATAAAGCCAAAAGTGCTTTTTTAGCTAACATGAGCCATGAATTACGCACACCGTTAAATGGTATTTTAGGCTATACTCAAATCTTGAAACGGGCTAAAAACTTAAATGTTCATCAACAAGAAGGGATTGACATTATTCAACGTAGCGGGGAATATTTGTTAACGCTGATTAGTGATATTTTAGATATTTCTAAGATTGAGGCTGGGAAAATAGAAATTGTGCCGTATGAAGTGAATTCACAACAATTTCTGAATGGGATTGCAGAACTCTTTGAGATGCGGGCTAAACAAAAAGAAGTCGCATTTATTTATGAATACTCCAAATTTTTGCCACCCGGCATTTATGTTGATGAAAAACGTTTGCGCCAAATTCTCATCAACTTACTTGGCAATGCCATCAAATTTACGAAACAAGGTAGCATTACGTTTAAAATCAATTATGTTAATGAGCAATTTCATTTTGAAGTCAAAGATACGGGAATTGGCATTGCAAAGGATGAGTTAGACAAGATTTTTTTACCCTTCCAGCAATCTGGCGATCAAAAGCATCAAGCCGAAGGCACGGGCTTAGGCTTGTCCATTACCAAAAAATTAGTCGATATCATGGAAGGGGAATTAACCGTTAAAAGTGTTTTAGGAGAAGGCAGTTGTTTTTTAGTTCTTTTAAATTTACCCATCGTCTTAGATGCAAGCAAGGTAACCCCCACCGATCACCCCATCATTATTGGCTATCAAAGGAAGGCTTCAGAAGAATCAATTCAAAAAGAACCCTTCACCATTTTAGTGATTGATGATCGCTGGGAAAATAGAATGATGTTAGAAAACTTCTTAAGTCCTTTAGGTTTTAACATACTGGAAGCTGAGGAGGGTATTGATGGCATCAATAAAGCGCAAAAATGGCACCCCGATTTGATTATAATGGACTTAATGATGCCAAAGATGGATGGTTTTGAGGCGACTCGCCAAATAAGGCAAACTCCCGAAATAAAAGACATCCCTATTCTTGCCGCTTCGGCTAGTGTTTTTGAATCGCATCGTCAGGAAAGTTTAAAAGCCGGTTGCAATGATTTTGTAGATAAACCCATTAAAGATAACAAACTGTTTGAATTAATAGAAAAATATTTAAATTTACAGTGGATTTATGAAGACGAGTCAGATACGCATGTGTCCCCCGAACTTCCAGAAGATAAACCTGTATTACCAAAATTCTCAGCTCAAGAAGCGGCAACCTTTCTTGAGATGGCAATGGTTGGCGATATCGCTAGTCTTCTCGAATTTGCCCAACAACTTGAACAATCTGACGCACATTTAGCTTCTTTTGCCAAAAAAATAACGACTTTAACGAATAATTTTGAACTTGAAAAACTGCAAGAAATTGCAACTCAAGCGGTGGATTCAGTATGACAACCTTACCTAAAGATACCATTCTTATCGTTGATGATATTCAAGAAAATGTCTCCGTGTTATACCGTTTTTTAAGTGATGAAGGTTTTAAAACCTTAGTCGCTAAAAATGGTGAACAGGTTTTTAAGCTCCTTAAATTAGCTCGTCCTGATTTAATTCTCTTGGATGTGATGATGCCTCCCGGGATAGATGGTTTTGAAGTATGCAAAATATTAAAGTCTCAAGAAGAGACGCAAAATATTCCGATCATCTTTATGACCGCACTCACAGAGACTGTTGATAAAATAAAAGGATTTGAGTTGGGCGCGGCTGATTATGTGACCAAACCCATTCAACAAAGGGAAGTGTTGGCTAGAATCAATGCTCATTTGAACCTTTATAAGCTCCAAAAACAACTGGCTGCTCAAAATAAAACCTTACAACAACAAAATAAAACATTGGAAACGGTGGTTGAAGCATTGCAACAAGCCAAGCTCACTGCTGAAGAGGCTAATCTGACCAAAAGTCAATTTTTAGCCAATATGAGCCATGAATTGCGAACGCCCATGAACGCGATTATTGGCTATAGCGAATTATTAAAGGAGGAAGCTGAAGACCTCCATGTCGATGATTTTATAACTGATCTGGACAAGATCAATATGGCTGGCAAACACTTATTGGATCTGATTAACGATATTTTGGATATCTCCAAAATCGAAACAGGCAAAATGGAATTTTGCCAAAAAACGTTTGATATACAAACGGTGCTTAACGAAGTGGTGACACTTACCCAATTTCAGATCAAAGCCAATAGTTTAGAAGTGTTTTGTAGCAACGATATTGGTGCCATGCATACTGATCCGGTTAAAATCCGACATATCTTATTTAATCTCCTCAGTAATGCAAA
Source organism: Candidatus Parabeggiatoa communis (assembly GCA_035871815.2). Classification (GTDB taxonomy): domain Bacteria; phylum Pseudomonadota; class Gammaproteobacteria; order Beggiatoales; family Beggiatoaceae; genus Parabeggiatoa; species Parabeggiatoa communis. The sequence goes on along the minus strand of JAYQWI020001529.1, from coordinate 332 downwards.
CAAATTTACTGAACAAGGTACAATCAAACTTATCGTATCAAAAGAACGTGAACAAGAAACGGAGTGGATCAACTTTAAAGTCAGTGACACCGGCATTGGTATGACACCCGAACAGCAACAACAAATTTTTCAAGCTTTTACCCAAGTTGATATCTCTTTCACCCGCAAATATGGCGGTACTGGCTTAGGCCTTGCTCTTACCAAACGTTTTGTTGACATGATGCAAGGCACTATCAGTGTAGAAAGTGAATTAGGGCAAGGGAGTTCTTTTACAATCCACTTGCCAGTGAATATTCATGACACTAATTTGTTAAGTAACGACACCTGAATTT
>JAYQWI020001528.1:0-2621 GCA_035871815.2 Candidatus Parabeggiatoa communis | reverse complement strand
AGAATCACTATAATTCCGAATAGTGCCGTTATTCAGCACATCACCCTTGACCGTTAATGAATAATTCTTGTTATCATAGTATCCCTCTAGTATTGAATGAGTTTCAACAATCAAAGGAGCATTGATGATTGTTGTACCTGTTATACGCTTTTTTCCGCTTCCTCTGAGTGTCACCTTGGGGGCGGTAATCGTCCCTGAAATATTTTGGTCGGCTCCAGCGAGGACTAAACTGCCATTTCCAGCTATTGTTACTGATCCAACTTCCGCTAAGAGGGTCAGACTTTGTGAAGAAGATGCTAAGGTAACGGTATGTCCTTCAAAACCAACATAACCTGCAAAAATGGGGTTATTAGTCACAGCAACATCCGCATCCAAATAAACACTTCCTTCTATAGCATTGATTCCACCAATGGTTCTGGCATGACCTTTCGTTAACTTGGTCTGGTAATTTCTCCACACGCCATTATTGGTGATATTACCAGAAACACTCATCTCAAAAGGGTAATAACTAGAAGAATAATTATTATAATTTTGAATAGTGCCGTTATTCAGCACATCACCATTGACTGTCAGTGTCTTATTACTACCGTTTTCAGCTAGAATACTTCCTGAATTAACGACTAATCCAGCAACAGTAGAACTGGTATTAAGTCGTACCGTCCCATTAATCTCCACGATATCATCTTCTTTGGGGACACGATTTTCTACCCAAGTAGCAGGACTATTCCAATTACCGCCTTCAGGCACTGCTTGAATGGTAGGGATAAGAGGCACTGGCGGCGTATCGTTCACTCCCCATCCTGTCAAGGGCAGATTCAACACAGGCGTATCCGGGTCATTGGAAGAAATGACAAGAACTGCACTTTTATATCCTGTCGTCACTGGGGAAAAGACCACTTCAACAGCGCAAGTGTCCATTGAAATAAGCGTCACCCCTGTGCAGGTGCCCTTTTGACTGAACTCGGCAGCATGGGTACCGGTAATAGCCACATCGCTTATGTTAAGGCCAGCATTTCCGTCATTGGAAATAGTCACTGGCGTTATGGACGAATGACCTTGGATTACGTTGCCAAAAGAGTCTGTACTCGGGACGACTAAAATATTCGGATCATTACCCGTAGTGTATTCAAGGGTGACATAGCGCAGCGTCAGTTGCCCCTTGCCCGTGTGACGAATACCGCCCCAATCACCGGCCGCCGGTTTATCCGTATGGCTAGTCAGGACTATTGGCTCTGATGGCGTGCCTTCGGCGATTAAAGCCCCTTTGTCAATGATGAGTTCGCTACGCGCTTTATCATCACCCCCATTGGTGTCATCACTGTTTTTTTGAAATTTAATCACAGTGCCCGCGCTAATCGTTAAAGTCACGCCTGAGGGCACAGTCACATCACCGCTGATTAAATAAACCTTATCAGCAGTCCAAATTGTATCCTGAGCGAGCGTGCCTGAGTATTGGCTAACGGGTTTGACTTGGATAGAAACTGTTGCGGTATCCTCAGTCCCTGAGCCATCACTTAGGCCGTAAGAAAAACTATCAGTGCCGCTAAAATCATTTGGTGGCGTATAACTCAAAACCCCATTGCCATGATTTGCAACCGTTCCCCCTTCACTAGATGTGGGATCAAAGGATGATAGCGTTAGAGCATTGTCACTGTCTGTTGTATCATTGGCTAATACATTGATACTGCTAGGCAGTGATACACCTGTTATTAGATTATCGCGATTTGCTTGTGGTATGGCATAAGATGTAATAGAAACAAGAAGCCATAAAAAAAGAAAGGTAAAAAGTTGTTTGCTCATTGTGGTATTTCCAATTTATTAAAAAGAAAAAAGTTCAATCGGTACACAGGGGTTGCTTTAGGTATTACCTATATAAAACAGTCAATCGTGTTGATTTGGCACGATGTCAAAGTGATTTTTTTGCCTATAAATCATTGATTTTACAGGATAGTTCATCACTTAGGGCATTTGCCCAAAATCCGTTACAGCAGGAAGGGCGAACACGCCGGTATGTCCTTGTGAAATGATTTAGGTGAAATATCTATATTAATTGAATAAGGTTTGGGTATAACTATTAGAATAGTAAACATTGGGTTTGTCCCTATTTTGAGGGGACTACTTTTTTCAGCCTTCATATTTTGGCAAACTCAGTCTGTACTATGTTGCGTATTGGGTTGCGATATTGAAAGCATCAGCTGTGTATGCACAGGATGATTTTTGATGTCATATCATACGAAATGATTTTGTAATATGAAAAAATAAAATGCAAGCCTTTTTTTAATTCTTTATAAGGAATAACTTATATTCGCATTCTGTCAATTGATACTCTCATTATCAAGAGATTGGTAATGGGTAATAGATTAATAAGTAATAGGGAAAAGATTGGCACTGGGCGCATTCAATGGAATGATTAAATAGGATCATTTGAAATGGGTAATGAATCATTTGTAGTTGGTATCATTAACAACTTTTTGATCCGTTACCCATTACCCAAAGAACTCCTTACCATTCAACCAAGCCTGACAGGTTTTGAAAACCTGTCAAGTTTAATATCGGATTAACTTAGATCAAGTCGTAAAGACTTCTTCAAGCATTTCAATCACAAATCGTCGATGGAGGCT
>JAYQWI020001527.1:0-3594 GCA_035871815.2 Candidatus Parabeggiatoa communis | reverse complement strand
AAAAATATATTGGGATTTATAAATTCTGAAATACATACTCATTGCTGGCTATCCAAGATCGTGTAAGAAGTACTGAACAATAAATTTTGAGGTATTTTTATAGAAGCAATGTTTATTTGTAATTAGAGACGCACGGCCGTGCGTCGGAACGAAACCGCGAATTGTAGAGACGCGATCGCGAAGCGTCTCTTTGCGGTAAAATACCTGTTTATTTGTGGTTCAGTACTTAATGAGCGACTCCACTGTGTAGAACGCAATTGTTCAAGCCATGCTCTTGATGAACCTTCAGGCATGTCTTCACGATTTTCCCACATACCAAAATATTCTGCTTCTCGCACGGAACGAATTGTTTTAGCAGAGGAATTTTCTAAAGACGCGAATACTTGACTACGAAGTGTATTCATCTCGCTAATAAGTCGATCAAGTGTTTGAAGAATGTGTGTTGATTGAATTGTTTCCATAACCTGTTTTCCCTAAAGTAAAAATGAGTTGAATTATATCTAAACAGCTTTGATGATTTTATCAGTATTTTCAAAAGTTGCCCAGAAATGATTTGTTGATGAAAATCTATAGAACGTTGATTTGAGTGATTGTCATGATTGACGTTGATTCATTCTGATAAATACAAAAAAATGAACGGCTGTTCAACGTTTTTGAATAATATTAATAACTTATTGCCACAGAAACAATTCCTTTAATCCGTCAATTCGCTATACTATAGCTATTTATATTATTTTCAGATATCAAATCAAGCTCTAATGAACTTTTTTATTAAACAACAAGGCCAAGGTAACCCATTGGTTTTATTACATGGTTGGGGGTTTAATGGCGAAATTTGGAACACGATCGCGGCTGAATTATCCCAACAGTGGACGGTTTATCAAGTCGATTTACCTGGACATGGGCGCAGTCCAATGAGTGAATATCATTTGCCTACTCTTGTTCAACAGTTAGCAACTGATTTACCGAAAAAAGCCGTCTGGATAGGCTGGTCATTAGGCGGTTTGTTGGCCTTGGCGATGGCTAGATGGCAACCTGCTTCGGTACGGGCCTTAGTGTTGGTGGCCAGTTCGCCTCGTTTTGTCACGGCCGCAGATTGGCCTCATGCGATGACACCGACTGTATTAGAGCACTTTGCACAACAATTACAGCATGATACGATGGGCACTTTACACCGTTTTTTAGCGTTGCAAGTGAAAGGGAGTCAGGCCGCTCGTCAGCAACTTCGCACACTGCACGCGCTGTTAAAACAAACTGGTGTGCCTCAACCTGAAGCATTACAAGCGGGACTAACCTTATTACAAAATACCGATTTACGTTCTGAATTATTGCAGATTCGCAGTCGGGCCTTATTATGTTTAGGGGGACACGATACGCTTGTGCCTGCGGCTGTGGGAAAAGATTGTCAGCAATGGTGGCCGGCGTTGCACAAAGTGTGTATTAAACCCGCTGCCCATATTCCCTTTTTATCGCATCCTGAATTGTTTTTGCCCATTTTACAAGATTTCTTATCTCAATGAGCCCTTCTCATCCTGAAATTTAATTCTAAAATTAACACGCAATAATCCCAGAAATGAACTTTTTTCCACCTGAATCTCTTTTGGATAAACATCAAGTCTCTCACTCTTTCGATAGTGCTGCGGCAACATACGAACAGCAAACCAGTCTCCAAAAAAGCATTGGCGAGACGATGCTTGAACGTTTGGCATGGTTGAAATTGGCACCTCAACAGATTTTAGATGTTGGCGCAGGTACGGGTAGATTGACGCTTGCCTTGAGTCAGATCTATCCACAGGCCCAGGTTTCTGGCCTTGATATTTCTCATAACATGTTAAAACAAGCGCGTCAAAACGCGCCGTCTATTCAAGATTCTTTTATTTGTTCTGATGCCGCTACATTGCCCTTTGCTGACAACAGTATAGACTTATTATTATCGAATTTAATGTTGCAGTGGTGTAATGATATTCAAGTGATTTTTGCGGAATTTGCGCGGGTATTGAAGCCTGAAGGGGCGTTATTTTTTTCCACTTTTGGCCCAGATACCTTGAAAGAATTACGCAGTAGTTGGGCCGCGGTTGATAATGCCAGCCATGTGAATCATTTTATTGATATGCACAACATAGGTGATACTTTACTCTATGCCGGATTAAGTAATCCCGTCATGGATGTCGATAGGTTTCTCATGACTTATCAAGATGTGAAGCCATTGATGAACGACTTAAAAGCGATGGGGGCACATAATATGACAGCGGGCCGATCACGCGGTTTAATGGGTAAAGGTCGATTCAAAGCCATGTTGACTGCTTATGAATCCTATCGTTCTTCAGAAGGTTGGTTGCCAGCAACCTACGAAGTCGTGTATGGACATGCTTGGGGTTCACAGACACCCTCGGAATCGTCTTCTGACACCGTAGCCATACCGATTTCTCAAATTGGTGGGCGAAAAAGGGAGATTTAAAATTTTATTGAGAGTTTGGTTCTAAAGCTTTTAGATCAATTTTATTTATAACGCAAGAGACGCAAGAGACGCAAGAGACGCAAGAGATGCTTAGATTTCTTTTCACAGCATTTTTAGCGTCTTTAGCGTCTTTAGCGTCTCTTGCGCGTTTATTGTTTTTTCAATCGCAAGAAAACCAGTTGCATTCGACATAAAACCAGCAAATGCTCTTCAAAAAAAAGCGCCCAATCAACTTTTTCTTGACGACATTTGTCATTATCGGTTGTGTAAACGACGCAACATCGCTAGATCGACATAATCTGCTTCACCAGGCTCTCCGGCTAACGCGGTGAAGGGTTGATCGGGTTCGCCTAAGTGATTCAAGACGAGCAATGCGCCGCTAAAATCTTCATTGCGTGTGTAGTCACTCACGGTAATCAAGGTGGATAGATTGGCGGCGATGGCTGAGCGAATCCCATTTTGGGAATCTTCGAGGGCGATACAGTTTTCGGCCGGTAAATCTAATTTTTCTAGGGCGTAATGATAAATATCGGGGGCCGGTTTTTTAGCCGGTACGGCATTACCAGCCGCTATCACTTCAAACCAGTCTAGGGATTCTGGCGCTAGACTGTTTTCTAGTAAGCTGGTGACATTTTGCGGTGTGGTGGTTGTGGCGATGGCTAACCGTATGCCTTCGCGACGCGCTTCTTCCAATAAGCGCCGTACTCCTGGACGTAATGGAATCGGGTGTTGTACCAATAAATTGGTGTAATGCGCTGTCTTTTGTTTGTGCAGTTCTGCAACAAAACCATCCAAATCGTTTGGGCGCGGAAAATCTGGGCGATAACGTTCCAGATAAAACTTCATGCGCTCTTTCCCACCGGTGACGGCTAACAATTCGCCGTACAGTTCAACAGTCCAATTCCAGTCCAGTTTGTTTTCTGCAAAAGTGTCGTTGAAGGCGACACGATGAGCATCTCGCTCTGTTTCTGCCAGTGTGCCATCGACATCGAAAATTAACGCTTTTAATTCTGCCATAATAATATATAACCTCTTTAAAAAAATGATAGGGATAAAATAATCGGTGATAATAGTTGGAGTTCGCAAGCTCACTCCAACCTACATTTATGGTACGATATAAAATCCTTTATTATATA
>JAYQWI020001526.1:0-5288 GCA_035871815.2 Candidatus Parabeggiatoa communis | reverse complement strand
ATCGAATGTCCCAATATGGAGTTTTGTGATTTGGATGAAGAGGAAGGGGATAAAGGAAAGGGGTAGTTATAGCGTTTCCCGATTGAATGAACCGAAGGGAAGCTACGCTAAGTACAAATTTAATGTTTATTACACATTTTGCGAAAGCTCTTTTCGTTCTTTGTTATTTTGCTTCCCGCTTTTCGTTCCAAATTTATTTTGCAGTGGCGCAATTGGAGTGCAAAATTTATTTTGCTGCCCGCTTTTCGTTCCAAATTTATTTTGCTTCGCTAAGGCAAAGTGTACTTTAATCAATCGGGAAACACTATAGCTTATTACCACCTATAGATATTTCAGGTAAATAATTTCACAAGGGCAGACACGCAGGTTTGCCCCTACAATACGATTTTATGTAGGGGCGAACACGTCGGTTCGCCCTCAGATGTGGCAGTATTGGCACAACTCATGATGACCCACCACAAAAACGATTTGAGGACTCCAACGACTACCTTCTCAAAAAACAATAGCTAAACCCATGAATGACTCTAAAATTATCTTTTCTCCTGATTTAGAAATAAACGCGGAAAATTTCGTCAGCAGATGGAATGACATGCCCAATTGTCATGAAGTGGCAAAAGCACAACTGGAAACTTCAGCGGCTGTCGATTATGATCCGTTGCTTGCCAGTGCGGCGGTATTTCTCAGTGGTATTGCGGTTGGCATGACAACCAATGCCCTTTATGACATGATTAAACAAATCGTGCTTAACCAAGCCCCAGTACAAAAACTGTTAGAAAAACGCAAATTGCCAAAAAGCACTGAAGTCATTGAAATCCAAACCGTTCAACAACAGGATGGTTCACCTTTGCTGGTGGTTGTGCTTAAGGAAAATTAAGTTTAAACCTGACCGGTTTTAAAAATCTGTCAGGTTTGAATCAAAAGGAGGCCCCATGACTCTAATTACCATCCGCGAAAAAACTCAAACCGATGACAATACCTACGAAGCTGAACTCAGCTTTGATCACGGTATGCCCTATCCCATCACGATTAAAAATCCTTTTTCGGCTAAACAAGAAAAACTTTTTGAATGGTATTTTGAGAAATATTCAAAGTTTCCTTTTACCAAACAAGTGGAATTTGCTCAAGCGGCCGCAAGTGTGCCGCGTTATGGTGAAGAATTGTTTGAGCAAGTTTTCAGTCATCGTAAAGTGTATGCTGAATATAGCCATGCCTTGCAAACCACGGATTTAGAAATAGAAATTGTGGGTTTATCGACTTTTCATCAATTGCATTGGGAGGCGCTTAAAGACCCTGATTCTGATCATGCTTTGGCTTTGCATCATCCTATTATCCGCAAACCGGTTGGACATCCGCCGCCAATGGTGACTGGGCAAGCTTCGCCGACGCTGAATGTGTTATTGGTCATCGCTCGCCCCGATGGCAAGGATGATATCGGTTATCGCACCATTTCGCGGCCTTTAGTGGAAATGCTCCAGAATGCGAAGTTACCTGTTAAGATTGATATTTTGCGGCCCGGCACTTATCAGGCGTTGACAGAGCAGTTGGAACAGGTGACGAGCCAACAGGGTAAAGGTTATTATCATTTGATTCATTTTGATGTGCATGGTGCGGTGTTGGATTATGAGACGTTGCAACAAGGCCATGCCACTGACCAATTTTCGTATCAAACGCGGTTTGGGCGGGCGGATTTAGGCAAATTTGCCGGTTTGAAAGCGTTTTTATTTTTGCAGGGTAACAAGACAAAGCAGTCTGATCCAGTGGAAGCGACTGAATTAGCTGATTTATTAACGCATCATGGCATTCCGATTGTGATGTTGAATGCGTGCCAGTCGGCGAAGCAAGTGGGGACAGCGAGTGAGACGAGTTTGGGGAGTCGTTTGATGCAAAGTGGCGCACAAACAGTGGTGGCGATGGCGTATTCGGTTCAGGTCTCGGCAGCTAAATTATTTATGCAGACTTTGTATGCGAAGTTGTTTGAGCAAGCGGCTTTGAGTCTAGCGATTCGCTTTGGGCGTTTGGCTTTATTTAATGAGAAAACGCGGCGCGCTTCTTATAATCAACAAATTGATTTAGAAGATTGGCTGTTGCCTGTGGTGTATCAAAGGCAATCGATGGCTTTGCCGTTACGGGAATTGACCGAAGCTGAAGAAATCGAATATTGGGAGAATGAGGCGCTGCGTTATGAGGTGCCAGACAACACGCCACACGGTTTTGTGGGGCGGGATTTAGATGTGTTGGAAGTCGAAAGCCGCTTATTGTCGCAACGCAATATCTTATTAATTCAGGGTATGGGCGGCACGGGCAAAACGACTTTATTGCATCATTTGGGGGCATGGTGGCAAACCACCCATTTTGTCGAGAAGGTGTTTTATTTTGGTTATGATGAAAAGGCATGGCATCGTCAACAGATTTTGGCAACGCTGGCAATGGCCTTGTTGGGGGAAAGTGCTTATAAGCGGTTTCAGCCTTTGAGTGAGTTGGCACAACAGAAGATGTTGGTGAAGCGGTTGCGGGCGGAACGGCATTTATTGATTTTGGACAATTTGGAGTCCATCACCGGGACGAATTTGGCGATTCAGCATACATTGCCAGTCGATGAACAACAGAAGTTGCAAAGTTTTTTGCGGGATTTGGTAGGCGGTAATAGTCTGATTTTATTGGGTTCGCGGGGTGACGAAGCGTGGTTGGCTGACGGAACGTTTGCGAATAATGTGTATGGGCTTGAGGGTTTGGATGCGGAAGCAGCTTCGCAGTTAGTCGATAAAATTTTGGCTTTTCATGGCGTGAGCCGTTATCGGGAGGATGAAGGGCAAAGGGAGTATTTGCAAAAGTTGTTGAAATTGTTGGCGGGTTATCCGTTGGCTTTGCAAGTCGTGTTAGGGAATTTGGTGCAGCAAACACCACAGAAAATTTTGGAGGCCTTGGAGTCTGGTTCTGATGAGACGCTGAATACAGGGAAGAAAACTGGGGATAGCTTCCAGGATAAGACAACTAATATTTTGCGTTGTATTGATTATTCTTATGGTAATTTGTCAACAGACGCTCAGAGGTTGTTATTGTGTTTGGCTCCATTTACAGGGGTAATTCAGAAATATTTTTTGCCAGCATATACCGAAAGATTAAAACAACAATCAGTATTAGCTAACCTGCCTTTTAAACAATGGGAAACGGTATTACAAGAGGCAAAAAATTGGGGATTGTTAGCTCCACATCCTGAAATCCCAGAATATCTATGGTTGCAACCCATTTTTCCTTATTTTATGCGGAATCGTTTACAGTCACAGCCGGATTATCAATCAGCGATTGAGACGGCGTTTCGGTGTCATTATGATGACATTGGGTATTGGATGGCAAATTTACTCGACTCCAAAGAAACTAATCAAAGGCAAATTGGACAAATACAGGCATCGCTTGAATATGAAAATCTAAGCAAGGCCTTAGATTTGGCATTGGCAGAACAAAAGTCAATTTTAAATTCTTATACTGCATTGTCTAATTATTTAGACATTACACAAGATCATGCAAGAAATTTAGATTTAAGTGAAAAAATTGCCCGTCATTTCAACAGTTATTCTGTTGCCAATGTTCAGGAATCATGGAAAACGGAATTTGCTAGTATTTTGGATACAATTGCTCAACTGCAATATCGGTTTAAGCAATACACAAATGCAGAACAATCCTATCAAAGAGCGTTGAAATTGGTAGAACAATTCGCCAATATTGATGACAAATCACTTGGCATAATGAAAGCCAATATCTATCATCGACTGGGCATGGTAGCGCAAGAACAACGACAATGGCTACGAGCTAGACAATATTACCAAGATGCGCTCAAACTCAAAATAAAATCTAATGATCGCTATGAACAAGCTTCTACTTACTTTCAGTTAGGTAGCTTGGAACAAGAGCAAAGACAATGGCAAAAAGCAGAACGATATCATCGAAAGGCTCTCAGTATTTATATTAAATTTAATGATCAATATGGACAAGCTGAGGCTCACAATAATTTAGGTCTGATTGCTCAAGAACAAAAGCAATGGCAACAGGCTGAACAATGCTATCAAAAAGCATTGAAAATTCATTACGAAGGCTATGAAGCAGGCAAATTTTACTTAAATTTAGGGATTGTGAAACAAGAACTACAACAATGGCAACTGGCAGAACAAAACTACCAAAATGCGTTAAAAATTTTCATTGAATTCAATGATCGCTATAGCCAAGCCCGTGTTTACAATCAACTAGGTAATACGGCACAAAAACAGCAACAATGGCAACAGGCGCAACAATACTATCAAACGGCGTTGGAAATTTATAATATTGAATATAATGATTATTATGAAGTAGCCCGTATTTATAATAATTTAAGTATAATCACACAAAATTTACAACAATGGCAAAAGGCAAAAGACTATCTTCTTAAAGCTTTGAGTCTATGGGTTGAATTTGATGATTCCTATAACATTGAAACATTAGCTTTACCCAATCTCGTTGTGGTATACCGAGCCACCAACGACGACACCCTGCCCGCTGAGGTTGCGAAGGTGTTGGGAATAAGTGTTGAGGAAGTATTGAAGAGCTTTAGTACAGCGGATCAGGGGATTGAACGGATTGGTGCATGAGGTGTTTTGAGTTATCGTTCGTAAGTAAACTTTTTGAGTCAGATAATTAACTTGATTAAATTTCACATTAATCCGATTAATCCCCTGAGCCAAAGTACTAGACTCTTTTATAAAAAGAGCCACCTCACCAAGGAGTGATATCCCCTGATCCGTTGTACTACACTGATTAAACTAATTAACACTGATTAATCCTGAGCCTAAATCAACATTAATCATAACACCCAAATTCGATAAATCGCTTCAAGGCAAAATAGGTGATATGATGAAATGCTGATTCTACTTTGATTTTTCAACCTTCGAGCCCAAATTTTTTGCGTACAAAAGCTTTTGCCTCGAAACCCTTAATCTTATGATAATCTTTCCATTTTTCATTACCCATTGCCTATGCCAAGTATCTACGATTTAAAACCCGCTTTTCAAAATCTATTACGCCCCCTTTGACGCCGTCTTGCACATTGGGGTATCACGGCTAATCAGGTGAATATCGCTGCTGTGTTGTTCTCGCCAGGTATGGGGGCTGCTATTGTGTGGCAACCCCATACGGCCTGGATTTTATTGTTTTTACCCCTCCTCTTATTTGTGCGTATGGGGCTCAATGCCATTGATGGCTTGTTAGCCCGTGAACATGATATGCAAACACCGCTAGGTGCGATACTCAATGAATTGGGC
>JAYQWI020001525.1:0-6057 GCA_035871815.2 Candidatus Parabeggiatoa communis | reverse complement strand
TATTTAATACAGATAATTCAAAGCTGCCTGCCAATGATATCGAAGCCCTTCTCGCCCATGAGCAAGGGGGAATCTGGATCGGCACCAGGGCCGGTATCGCCCATCTCAAAGCCGATGGCACTTGGCAAATCTGGAATACCGATAATTCAAATCTACCTGACAATCAGATCACTGCCCTGCTCTCAGAGGCTCAAGGCGGTATTTGGATCGGAACGAAACAGGGTGGTTTAGGCCACTTCAAAGCGAATGGCACCGGGCAAATCTGGAATACTGATAATTCAAATTTGCCTCATAATGAGATTAAGGCCCTGATCTCAGATGAACAAGAGGGCGTTTGGATAGGCACTGGAGGGGGGCTTGCTCACCTCACTTTCGGTCAAAAATCGACACTCTGTACGCATATTGATCAGGCCGACTGTGACGAGGTGCTCACCGCCAAACGTGCGGCTATCCTGATTCATCCTAACGGATCGGGAAGCGGCTCCAATCAAGCATCGGCCATTGATTTCATGGCCACTTATGTCTACCACAGCTTACAAGCCAGAGGCTACGATCATGATGAAATCTATTTTCTGTCTTACAAACCCGATTTAGATTTCAATGACGATGCACAAGCTGATTTTAATCTCATTGATGCTCCAGTGACTTTGGCAGCACTTCGCAAAGGCACTCACCAGGCCCGTGACATCACGGTTGATGACATTCAAAAAGCGTTCGACTGGGCCAAAACAAAAGGCAAACTGGAACACCCCCTGATTCTCATATTCGTTGATCACGGTAGGCCCAATGAGTTACTGCTTAATCCCTGGGAAACCGAAACACTCACTGCTGAGATTTTCAAAGGCTTATTGGATGACTATCAAAATAGCACCCATAACGAAGTGATCGTGATTATTGAAGCCTGTCATTCAGGCACCTTCCTGCCAACCTTATCCGCGCCTAACCGCTTGATTATCAGTAGTACCGATGATCAATTGGCTTATTTCAGTGACAATGGTCGAACGTCTTTCCTCAAACTCTATTTTGATAATCTGCGTCAAGGCGAAAGATTCGGGCAGAGTCTGCAACAGGTTACAGAAATCATAGCGAAATACAGTTCGCCTCTTAATCAGCAACGTCCCCAGTTGAATGATAATCCCCTTCAAAATAGCTGCTTAAATGGTTGTTGGGGCAGCCTGCCCGGCGCATTAAAGTTAACAATAACAAAACTACCCCCTATACTCCCTATAGGCCAACCTATTGATTTAACAGTAAAAATAATTACGAGTGATATTGATGTGCCCCAAGTTTGGGCCTCCTTGCTCACCCCAGAAATGGCTTTTCAACGTAATGAACAAGGCTACTCGCTCCAGCCCACCCCTTTTATACCTTTCACTTTCCAACCCATCAACACGCGCAAGCAGGTTAAAACATGGCAAGCCCGCTTCAGCGAATTGACGATACCGGGCGATTATGTTCTGACTTTCAAAGCCAAAGATCACAACGGATTTATTACAGACGCGCCTCCCCTGATTTTCAAGGTTGAAGGAGAAGGCCTGACTCATGCCCGTTTTGATGCCACTACCCATATAGTGCATCTGCCAGCGATTACAGTCGGTACTGATATTTATCAAGCGGATTTGTTATTACGCCAAGCTGAACCCGATATCATCCTTGAAGTGGATATGACATCGCTGAAACTCGTTGAAGATAGCACTTCAGTTGCCTATTCCAATTTCAACCCCAATACAGGTACAATGTACATTCCTTTATTGGAAGTGCCTAATACAACGGGTGGCATAGACAGCTATCGTCTCAACTTGCAACTTCAAGCCCAAGTCTCACCATTACAGTTTAAAGTCGTACACATTAACGCAAAATTTTGATAGAACGCTGATATTTTACGCAAAAGTTGCGCGCAACTTTTGCGTGAAATGCTGATTATCATGATTGGCGCTGATCTTTTTTAATGATTTTAATCAGTGTTAATCATGATCATGAGTTAATAGCGTTCTATCTCATTGTAGGAAAAAATGAATTATCATGCCCTATCCCTTTATTCAAAAGCTATTCATTAAGCATTATAAAAACTTGACGATGAACGAGGCCGTTTCGTTGCATCGCTTAAATATTTTAATTGGCCCAAACTGTTGTGGAAAAAGTAATTTTATTGCGCTATTCCAGTTTTTAACAGAATGTGTCACGGCCGGTGTTGATATTGGCCCGACTGGATTTGAAACGGCCCTTGATCATTTAGGCGGGGCCAAGATATTGGATGGCAAAATAGCGCGGCCAGAACGTGTTCTTATGGCATTTGAATGGCGTTCAAGCGATGTGATGCCATCGAACAACGTTCTTGAACTTGACTTGAATATTCCGACTGATGGCCGACGAGTCACCCTATACCGAGAATTACTGTATACGACAAGTGCAGCAGACAACACGACTGACAAACCCTTCTATTATTACCAATGCCATGAGAAAGAAAGTGGCAAAGGGGTGGTGTCACTATTTAATCAAAAGTCTCCAAAAGAAGGGCACCATTTTGAATCAGTGGATAATGTGCCTATCAACGAGTTAGCCTTAATCAGTCTGCCAAAATTACTTGAGAATAGCACGATTTCTCCAGAACAGGCACCCTTATATAAAGTACGACGGCATCTAATGGAAACCGTCGCACAATGGCGTTTTTATAATGCCAATTATATGAACTTAACAAAGATTCTCAACTCAGAACCCAAAATTGGAGGCCAAGAGACTTTGCTTTCGGCTTCGGGCGAAAATTTAGCCTTAATTTTGTTTAATCTGAGTAATCAAACCATTGATTTTGAAGAAACGATTAATCAGGCCATGAAAACCATTCTACCCACCACCCGTCGGGTTAGGGCCATTCCTTCGGGCCGCCTAGCCCTCACGATAGAATGGTATTTTGAAGGGATTGAGGAACCGTTTTATTTGAATGAAATGTCCGATGGTGCCGTGCGGATGCTTTGTTGGGCAATCATTCTGAACTCACCGCGCCTACCTCCGTTACTCGTCATTGATGAACCCGAATTAGGCATACATGTCGCTTGGATGAAGTCCTTGGCTGCTTGGATAAAAAAAGCGGCTAGAAAAACCCAAGTGATTGTGACAACCCATAGCCCCGATCTGCTTGATCATTTTACAGAACATCTCGAAAATGTCTTATGCTTTTGCAGAGAAAAAGATCATTTTTCGCCGAAACCGCTATCCCGACAACGATTGTCAAAGGCCCTTGAAGAAGGATGGCAATTAGGCGATCTCTATCGCGTCGGTGATCCAGATATAGGAGGTTGGCCTTGGTAGTTTGGGTATTTGCAGGCGGCGGGGAATCTGAAGTGAATGGTTTAATTCCTCATTTTCTTGAAAAACAGTTTCCTGACTGTCAGTTTGACAGAAAAACGCCTATTTACAATAAACCGGCCGCTAAGCGAAAACCGGGCGTATCTTATGGATATGGTAAAACCGGCAAAAGTTTAGCTGTGCAAATTAAAGAGCGTTTGCAATCGGCTTTAGATAATGAAACCCCTTGTGATCTCATTTTAGTGATAGATGATTTAGACTGTCGTGATCAAGAAAAACAAACCCACTTATTTTTAGAAGCGATTAATGTGGTGACAGGGGCAAAAAACATCAAACGCTTAGTCGGATTTGCTGCACCTGAATTAGAGGCCTGGCTTATCGCAGACTGGGAGAACACGATTGCTAAACATCACGATTTTCGTGGCTGTCACCAAGCATTGCGTTGGTGGTTAAGTCACGAGAAAAACATTGGATTTGAAGCCCCAGAATCTTTTAGCGACTATGACTCTGAGCGAGATTGTTGTCAAGATAAACTTTCAGAAGCATTGATTGAATCGACTCAGAGACACGAGTGTAAAGATATATTCAGTAAAGGGGTGCATACACCCGTATTATTAGGACAAATTGAGGTTGAAACCGTCAGAAATAAATGTCCCATTTTTAGAGAATGGTATGATAGTTTAGCTCACTTTTGTCACTGTTAATGTCAAAAAAGCATCAACTCTGTCTACGTTCCAACTTTAGTTTGCCCACTCCACTCGTGATAACGCAACAGGAACGAAAATAAAATTTGTACTTAGCTTCGCTGACCTTCGGTTCATTCAATCAGGAAACGCTATATTTGCTCACGTAAAGCGGCTAAGACGCTAAGCATAATGATTTAGCCGCTTTGCGCCTTTGCGTCTTTGCGTGAGATAAAAAACATCACAAATTATTTTTTAAGGAATTCAATTCATTATGAAAAAACTCATCACTTTACTCATCTTGACTTTTGCCAATCAGACATTCGCCCTATATGATTTTGCGGCGATTAACATCATTCCAAACTCTGATGAAGTCTCGTTTTGTTTGGAGTATGACACACAAAAAATTGACAGGGCTTCAAAGCCGTCTCGTGCTGATAATTTATATCTTGCTGCCGTTAGCAAACCGGGCGGGGAGGTGCAATTCGTTGAACCCACGGCGGATGGCTTCAAAACGACACCTTGGCCGGCAAGTCACGACATGCCTGTCTTTTCTCAATGGCGTACACACTCAGAGCCAATTTGTTTAGGGCCTTTTGCGAAAGCGGCCCTTCAGGATTTTTCACTCTACGCTGGGATTGGAAACTCACTCGAAGAAGTCATGCAACGCAACAGCATTCTGAAATTTTTCGATGGTTTTCCCGAATTGCCGCTAGCGGAAAAAGTTTGGACGGTGATGGTTTATTTGGTTGGCTCTGACTTAGAAGCGAAACAGAACCGCAAAGGGGGCCATCATTGGGCCAGTCAATCCATTTTGGAAATGTTAGCGGGCACCACTTTACCCAATACAAACAGCCATCTCGTTATCAGTACAGGTGGTTCAACGCGCAATGGTTGGGAGACTGTCAAACGCGCCTTGATTCAAAACGGACAGCAGTATGTCTTGGAAGACTTAGGCCCTCAAAATATGTCCACTCCTCAAACCTTAAGTGATTTTGTGGTGTGGGCTAAAACGCACTTTCCAGCAAAACACTATGCCTTGATCCTTTGGGATCATGGTGGCGGCACGCAAGGCTATGGCAAAGATACGTCTCCCAGCGGCGAGGGTAAAATGATGAGCCTTAAACAACTGCATCAAGCTTATCAAACTATTCGTCAACACATAGCCAATCCATTGGATATAGTGGTTTATGATGCCGGCTTAATGGCCTCGATTGAAGTGGCTGAAATCACCGCGACAGTTGCCAATGCGATGGCCAGTTCTGTGGAACTGAAACCGTGGCACGGTATTGACTATGCCCATTTGATGACAAACATCAGTGCGTCTCCACCTGATAACGGCTTAGCTTTTGGCAGTCTGGTTAAAACGGGTTACATTGAACACGCTAAAAACAAAGGGACTTTTGAGCAATCCCAAATCACCTACAGCGTCTTTGATTTAACGCAGTTACCCAGATTGACTCAAACCTTCAGTGTGTTTGCTGAGGAATTTAATAAAGTCTTAAAGAAAAAGAACTTTCTCAATTATCAAAACCTCAGTCGGGGAATGATTCGTGCGCCCGGTTATCCCTTAAAAGCAACGGGTAGATTACGTTCATTGGCTAGAGTGACGGACAAACAACCGATTCGCATCGATCTTTATAATCTGCTTCAAACTATCGGGGATGGATTTAACGGATTTAGCGACTCAGCCAAAGCCTTGCGGAATAGCCTAGATCAGATGATTGTGGATTACGCGAGCAATGACAAGGTTCAAAAGGTTCATCCCGATGCGGGGCGCATTACTCTGGATATCAACATCACTCACACCGCTCATTTGTCGGCCTTACCAGAAGCTTATACCGTACTCAATGAGGGGTTAGGCTATTATGACGAGCGTCGGCGAGAGGATGGATTCATCCCTGAAGGCAACTTAATCTGTCCAAGAGGCTTGACTTGTGCCTTTGCCCAATGGCTTGAATTGGATGCGGAACACATATTAGGGGTTGAGGCCTATTTTGGAGAAAAAAAGGCTGAGAGTTCAACGGTTTATTTGATTGATCCCGCTTTTTATCAGTATCGGGAATTGAGC
>JAYQWI020001524.1:0-1919 GCA_035871815.2 Candidatus Parabeggiatoa communis | reverse complement strand
AGGAAATAATAAAATGGAAAGCAATATTTCGACTCATCAATTATTACCTGCGTTACAAGTCTTACCACGAGCCGATAAGCTACGCATTGTTTTGTTTTTGATTTCACAAATGGCCCAAGAAGAAGGCATAGAACCGTCATTATTCACCCAAAATTATCTGGATTGGAAACTTTATGATGCCTCTAGTGCGGCGAATACGCTGTTAAAAATGTTAGCGGAAGATAAACACAATCAGGAACTTAAACATGATTCATGCTGAACGATTTGCCTATCGTCAAATTTCAGATGGTTTTGGTGGCATCAATTTTTTTCCCTATCTACCACTCACTTTAAGCTATGGGAATCATAGCATAGAAACATCAGGGTTGTTAGACACAGGCGCGAGTGTCAACGTGATGCCTTACCAAATCGGCTTACAACTGGGTGCCAGATGGGAACAACAAAACACGTCAGTACAATTAGCGGGAAATTTAGCCAATTTACCCGCTTACGGGCTGCTTATCACAGCAAGTGTTGCTCAATTTCCACCTGTACGCTTGGCTTTTGCTTGGACACGGGCGGAAAATGTACCTTTGATTTTAGGACAAGTCAATTTTTTCATCGAATTTGATGTGTGTTTTTTTAGATCACAAAAATCTTTTGAAATCCATCCTAAACAGGATAGCATAAGCTAATAAGCGATATAACAGGTTGGTGCTATTGTCAACCGTCATTTCAGTAAACAAGAATGGCAACACCATTAGGGCCATTTTGAAAGGCAAAACTGGCCGATAGAGTCGGAAACAACAAACCTGACAGGTTTGAAAAACAGGTCAGGTTTAAAACGCCAATTCGCCTTCGCCTAGAAAATGGGATGCGATTAAAAAAGAAATAAACGCGCTTTTTTGCAACAGACGCTAAAGAAGGTATCTCTCAAGAGAAATAGAAATCTTTGCATCTCTTGCGTCTCTTGCGTCTCTTGCGTTATCAATTTTTCTTATTCAGACAGGATTAAAAATGCCAGCTAAAGATGTTTACCATGACACGGTTAAAAATGCCTTAATCAAAGAAAGTTGGACAATTACCCGTGATCAAATGTTGATCCGCTTCGGTGGATTTGATATGTATATTGATTTAGGTGCCGAGCAAGTTTTCGCGGCAGAAAAAGAGGGACAGAAAATTGCCGTTGAAGTGAAGAGTTTTGTGAGTGGGCCTTTTATATCTGAGTTTCATACGGCTGTGGGGCAAGTGATGAATTATCGCTCTGCCTTGAAAAGAATTAATCCAGAATGTATCTTGTATTTGGCGATTCCAAGAGTGATATACAAAACGTATTTTATGCGCCCCTTTGTCCAAGCCGTCATTGAGGATTATCAGATCAAGTATATCGTCTATCATGTTCAAAAAGAGGAGATCGTGAAATGGCAAATGTAGCCAAATACCAAACCCATATTGAAAATTTGCTCAAGGAATATAGTCACTATAAACCGTCGTATGGTGATATGGAGACTGAACTGGTTTTTGATCGGGAACATAATCACTATATGCTAATCAATGTTGGCTGGCATGATGATGAGCGAGTGAGTGGTTGTGTCTTACACCTAGACATCAAGGGTAATAAAATCTGGGTACAGCAAGATGGGACTGAAGAAGGTATCGCTAATGAATTAGTCACTAAAGGTGTTCCCAAAGAAGACATTGTGTTAGCCTATCATGCGCCGTACATGAGAAAACATACGGGGTTTGCGGTGGGTTAATTAAACGTCAATGCCATTAACCAGGCAGACACGCAGGTAGGGCCCTACAAAACCCCGCGTATTATGTGATTGTAGGGGCGAACCGACGTGTTCGCCGTGTTAATGGCATTGGGGTTAAACGTTCGGTTTTGAACAGGATGACTTCGTTTGAAGGGATTGATGGAGGCCGACAGGATTAGATTT
>JAYQWI020001523.1:0-3030 GCA_035871815.2 Candidatus Parabeggiatoa communis | reverse complement strand
GAATTGTGATATGATATCCTGTTTCAATTATTTTGATAAACAAAGCAATGCCCAAAAACCCATTTATATTGGCGTTTATAAAAATAACACGATTATCTCCGCCTTAACTCACATCTTGCAAATGGGCGACAAATATAGGTACAAAACCAATGTCGTCTACACTGGGATCAAAATAAATGAGATCAGTGAAGTGGATCCAACCACTTTAAATTATACCCTAGATTTTTATTTGTTGTTTCGAGTGGGGACAAGATTGAGCCCCAAAATATTGATTTTTTGAATGCCGTTAAACCCATTCAATTAGGTGAACCGCTTGCTCAAGAAGTTGAAGGGAATGTGAACTACCGTCTTTACCATGCTAAAGGCCGTTTCAAGGCAAACTTTTTTCCCCAATACCCTGCCTTTGAACAGCCTGTTTTTGGAGTACACATTTAATAGAGCATGACGAATCACCCTTTTTTTGACACAAAACACAAGGTATTATCCTAATTGTAACGGATTTTGGGAAGGACATTTTCAACTCAATGAAACGGAAAAATTGATTTAATCTCATTAATCGTTTAATGAGTTTAATGAGAGTAATCTATTGATTTTAAATAATTTTATGAAGAAGTCATAAACTTCTGAGACCTTTTGTGCCTCTTAAAAATCCGTTATAACTAGGCATTATCTTGTTATTTTAAATTAAACCAACCTATATGAAGGAGAAAGAATATTGCTAAATTTTACCAAGGAGACTAATCCGGACCCGATTCCCCAAGAGGGAATCGAACAAGCCGTCAAACTCATGGAATCCGGTCGTTTGTTTCGTTATCATTTTGAAGCTGAGATTGAGGAAGATACCATTTCTTCAACTTTAGAAGATAATCTGGCCACTGAAGTCGCAAAATTAGAGGAGGAATTCAGTTCCTATACGGGTCATAAATACATGACCGCGGTTAATTCTTGCGGAAGTGCCCTCTTCTTAAGTCTTAAGGCCAGCGGACTGCAACATCAAGACAAGGTATTTACCAATGCCTTTACGTTTACAGCCGTTCCCAGTAGTATTGTTCACGCTGGAGGGATTCCCATTTATGTGGAATGCAATCGTCAATATTTGCTAGATGTAGACGACTTTAAAAGACAAATCCAAGCCAATCCCGATGCAAAATGCTGTATTGTCTCTCATATGCGCGGACACATCTCCGATATGGACACAATCAAAGCACTCTGCTTTGATAATGGCATATTTTTAATTGAGGATTGTGCCCATAGCTTGGGAGCGAAATGGTACGATAACAAGCACAAGCAATACCAACAGGTTGGCCATCACGGGCAAATGGCTTGTTTCAGTAGCCAAAGTTACAAGCTCTTAAATTCGGGAGAGGGCGGCTTTGTTGCCACCAATGATGACAAAATGGCGGCCTATTGTATTTTGGGTGCCGGTTCTTATGAGAAATTGTACAAAAAACATCTTTCTCGGCCTTTTGATGATCAGCTGTTTGAAGACATCAAGCTGTCTGTTCCCAATTTCAGTTTGAGAATGAGCAACTTAACTGCGGCACTTCTCATACCACAACTTTCAAGGCTGGAGGACAAATTTTCTGCCTACAACCTTCGATATAACCAATTAGCCAAGATTTTGGCGACAGTTGATAACATTCGTATCCCTGCTCCTCTTCCTGAAGTGACAACTGTGGGCGATAGTATGCAGTTTAACCTCTTAAATTTGACGGCCAAACAAGCCGAACAATTTATCAAGGAGACCAAAGCAAGAGGGGTTAAAATCCACATCTTTGGACACAAAGACAACGCACGGTATTTTAAGAACTGGCAATACTCATTCCAAGAAATGCCGGATCTAAAACAAACTGATGAGGTAGTTTCTTTTGCCTGTGATCTGAAATTGTCTTTGTCATTCAATGTCAACGACATTAACATGATGGGCTACGTCATTAAAGAAGTGTTGTACAAAATTGTCGTAGAAGAAGACAAGGTGGATTACCCAACGGGATTGGCTAACCATTTTGAGGATACCAATTCCGTCATCTCTAAATATGATGAGTGGGTATCATCCTACGATCAGCATCACCATGAAAACGGCTGGAAAGTCCTGCTTAATCTGATGGCCTACACTTTAAGGTCACATTTGAATGGGAACGAAAAGGTGTTAGATATTGGTTGTGGAACCGGTTTACTGGCTAAAGAACTCGACTCATACCAGTTTAACAACCTTTATGGGATCGATATCAGCCAAAACTCTTTGGAGTTTGCCAAAACTTTTTGTATTTACAAAGGGTTATATCAAGCTGAATTGGGAAAAACGCTGGATTTTGAATCTAACTCGTTTGATGCTTTAGTGTCAAGCGGTGTTTTTACCCGAGGCCAAGTGCCCTTAAATGCCTTTGAAGAGCTGATTCGTGTTTTAAAACCTGAAGGGTTATTTATGGTGGCTTTGAGAGTAGAAGACAACGACTTTTACTATAATAAACTCAAAGAGTACTATGAAGACGGGGTTTTAGCTGAAATTTTCAAAACCAGAGTCAGTATTTTGCGTAGTTGCAACCACGATCTGGTTTTAGTACGAAAGTTATAGTCAGTCGCATAGCGTAAATTGTAAAAGTTTCGGAAATATTGTGCTGGAGTTCAAAGCCAAACCTTGTGTGTTCTAATAATTCACAAAGCTTCGCTTTGAACTCCGAAAACTTGTACAGAACAAATTTTCACGCAAAAGTTTTTGCGCGCAAAAACTTTTGCCTTGTTCACGTATTTGAGCTTGTCGAAGGGGATAAAACGCTATATATAGCGTTTCCCGATTTCCTTTCAGTACAAAGGCGAATCAATCATAAAAATCAATTTCACGCAAAAGTACAGCGAAGCTATACTTTTACCTGAAAATGTGAATATCCCTAGGTGCAACCTGGGGTTGCATATCAAAAAATGTAATGTATTTTTTCTCCCGTTTTTGCCCACAAAAACTTGTGAAATTTAACCCAAACGAAAAATGCTATAGCTTTTCAGATTAAAAAGCTCAGTCATTTTCCGTTTAAC
>JAYQWI020001522.1:0-2927 GCA_035871815.2 Candidatus Parabeggiatoa communis | reverse complement strand
GCGTGAGATTTTGTTTTATAAAAAAAACCACCTTTGAAAATTTAATTGATATTCTTTGAGCCTTATGGGCCGCCTTTAAAACGTGTTCTTTCAGCAAATACCCAAAGCCCGCTTTTTCAAAACGTAAGATAAAATCATCATAACTCAACCGCAAAGCATTAGCCGTCTCCTTGATATGCCACCCATGGTTCGCCAATTGACTCAACAGATAAGCACGGCGCGATTGGGCAGCGGATAAGCGATACGTTTTAAGATACTCCAAGGTGCCATCTTTCCGCACAATCGCCTCGCCTAAATGATTTTCTCTCTGAGGCTGAAGTGCCGTCATAAAGCGTTGTGTATAGCATGACGTAATAAGGGCACCAATCGAACACTGCCCCACACTTAAGACGCTGCCATTTCTAAACCTTTCAAAACAAGACGTTCAAATACGGGTATTTTGTGACTCATTGTTTTTATAATTGGAATGCGTTTTTTTTAAAATCTGATTATCACTTTCAACCAGGGAAAGCTACGGATTGCCCCTAGATACCCATTTTCGATGCTGTCGGAAAAGACTCATAAAAACTATCAATTGTTTTACAACTTTTTAGCATGGGTTTATTAAGCTTGAAAGGTAAATCAGACAGTTCATTAATTTCTACCGCAAGTTTAGTCGCAACTTGCTTTTCAAGTGGACTAGAAGTTTCACTTAAAAATTCTAAAGTCAGCGCCAGATTTTGAATACCCTCTTCTTCCACAGCGGTGTCAACCAAAATAATGTAATTTTTTTCGACAAAACGATAACAAGGTTTATCGGTTTTTTTAAGAGAACTATTTTTAGTCAATACGAAATACAGAATAATGTAGCTATCATGTAGTTTCGTTTCCAAATCAAACTTCTCTATTTGCTGATCTATTTTTTGTTCCTGTAGTGAAGGGGGTATCTTGGAATGTACATAGCGAATAAATGGTTTCAAGCCTTTAAATTCAATGAAATCTACCCGTTTTAAATCCGGCAAAATTTTTAACGCATCACAAGATTTATAGGGCTGCAATTTAGCTTCACTACAAACTTTATCCTTGGTTTTGTCAAAATCAATAACAACAGTTGTCGCATCAGGACAACAACTTTTATCTATACTCCCAATTGACTTGAAGTTAAAGTAATCAGCATGACAACCAAAGTCCAATAATCGAAGTAAAAAATCTTCTAGTTCCATACTAACTTTTGTAAGGGTTTAGATAACGTTTTGAAAATTCGGTTTAAATCGTCAGTCACATCAATTATCTCGGTTAAATTATCTTGGGTTGGCGCTGCTAAGTAATAGTTGGCCTTATTTTTAATAGGGCTGTTTTCACTGAATACCTTTAAAGCTTGAATCATATAAGGGCTATGTGAAGATAATAGAACCGGAATATTGTTCTCAGCCAGCGTCACAATCAACTTCGCATATTCTACTTGCCATTGAGGGTGTAAATGCGTTTCAGGTTCGTCAATGATCAACAAACTCCGTTCATCCAAAAACTGACTTTCAACCAATAATTGAAGGGTTCCAAACGATTTGAGTCCAGAAGCGGTATTAACCGAACGATAGCTCATGACTTGCTCTTGATTGCTCGCCCGGTTAAAAATAAAATCTTTAAGCTTTTTATCAAAATAAAAATTGCCGTGGATTAATTGGCGAATCTCTTGAAGAAAATCAATCAAGAAATGCTCTTTCTCAAAAAATGTGAGCGAAAAATACGGTGAATTTTCTAGTTTAGACATTAAGTCTTTAAGATGTAAAGACACTTTGGGCTTGCCTAACTGTTCTAACCGTTGGCTTTTATTATCCTCATTGATAATTTCAAGTAAGGTGCTGGCAGAATTAACGATATCGTACATTTGTAATAGAATAGGGGTTTCAATAAAAGTCACATCATTGAAAAAAACGTCGTCATAAAATTCAAGCCCCGCAATTTGATTATTTTCTATTTCTATTTCCAAAATGTTGTTCATACCCTCTTCAATTTGAATGAAAGATTTGACAGGGGCATGTTTCGGCGAAATTTCAAAGTGAAATTCAGACACCAAGGCTTTGGTTAAAGCCCGTTTAATGACAGACTTTTTATCCGACTTTTGGGTGACAAGATGATTGAGTGCCTCAAAGTCCAATTGAATTTTTTCAACCTCATGAGTCATACTGCGAAACTCAGTACCCTGAATCTCATCCTGGCTATATTCAGACTGAACATTATCCCAAATACGCCGTTTTTTAGCCAAAAGTAAGTTGAGTTCATTAAAATGATTATAAGCCCGTAATTTTTCAACTTCTTCAAAAAACACTTCGGGGTGAAATGCTTGTTTTAACGCAGGATATTTCTGAAAAGAATAGGATTTCCTGAGTTGAAAATAGATAGATTCTATGGTTTCCCGAATCTGTTTTTTCTTATCTTCGTTTAAGTCTTGCTCAAAACGACTCAATGCTTTAATAATGACAAACATAAGCTTACCCACCGTACTTTTGCCCGTGTCATTTTCACCAGCAATCACAGTCAAGCCATTCAACGCGATTTTGGCTTGTTTAATAATACCGACATTTTTAAGGGTTAGATTGAGCATAATATTTAAGATCGGGGTATTTTGTTGAGGTTAAAAGCGAATATCCAATTGATTAGTATACTAAAAATAAAAAAGACTGTAATCAGCAACGACGACTGACGACAGGCTTGATAATATTCTAGCTGTGCGGTTATAAATTAAATAAATGATGAACTTATGAACGCCCTAAAAAAATATCAAACAGCCAGTGTTCATGCTAGTTTTGGTTTTTACTGACATTATAAAATTAAGATCACCCTTTTTTAATGACCATCACCTCATAAAACAAAACATTTCTCATCGTATGAGCTATACACGCCATGATGTATTACGGCAATCTGTGAAAGAGCTATCGCAATAACGT
>JAYQWI020001521.1:0-1915 GCA_035871815.2 Candidatus Parabeggiatoa communis | reverse complement strand
AAACTTCAAACACCGATAACAAAATAAATAGTGAGAGAGGAGCATAAAAAATCGGAACATTGTTAAACTTATTGATTGCAATCAATTTTTGAACCCTACAGGAAACTAAAATGTCAAAAAAAATAATCACCATTACTTTTCTGGTTATAGTCGGATATGTCGTGTTTTTTTGGATTCAAAATCAGTCCGAGTTTTCGGAAGATAGCCCGCAAATTGCCGAGGTCAAACCGCATCAAAAGGATATTCCCTCCGAACTCATCGATCAGATTATCGGCCCCTTCAACAAAGGGGTTGCCCTGATGGAGCGGTATAAACCAGTTGATGCCGTCAAAGAATTTGAAGACGTTGTTCGGCTGGCACCCGACTGGATTACTGGGCGCTTAAATCTGGGTATTGCCCTTCTGAACACACAGAAGAATGCCGATCTGCTCCGTGCTGAAGAAGAACTAAAATGGGTCATAGAACGTACTCCAGATAACCCTTATGCCCACTACGCGCTTGGTATGTTGTTTCGACACATTGGTTTATTCGATGACGCAATAGCTGAGTTCCAAACCGTACTGAAAATCGATCCTGAAGATGCCGACGCACATTATCAAGTCGGTTCTCTTATGATGAAAAAGAACCCCATAGCCGCTAGGGGCCACTTTGAAAAAACCTTGGCTAATAAATCTCATCATGAAAAAGCCGCATTACAGCTACAAAGGTTATTGATGAGAGCAGGGGAAAAACAACGGGCCCAAGAAATGTTAAAGCGTTATCAACTCTTAAAGTCTCATTTGAGCTTCAAATCACCTTCTGGTTCTGGCATATCTTATGGCATGAAATACGGTGAAATGGGACGCTACGCCGAAGTGGTTCGCGCTTTCGGGGAACCGGTCAGCAGCTTGGAAACGCATACCGTACCCACCTATATTGATATAGCCCAAAATGCGGGCATGACACAGGTTGCGCCCGGCACCCCAGATTGGCCCGGCAACGCTTCTCAGAAAACAGTATCAGCCTTTGGGCCCGGCATTGCCGTTGCTGACATAGAAGGCAAAAATGCCCTTTACCTCTATATAACGGGCATTGATTCCAATAAAGGCGGTGTTCTCTATCATTATGACGCAGGGCAATTTTCCCCCGTACAAAACACGGGCATAGACGGTAAAAATGCGATTGGTGCCTTTTTCGGCGACTACGATGGCGATGGTGATCCTGATCTTTATCTCACTTGCCTAGGCCCCAACCGGCTTGATAGAAATGATGGAGAGGCTCAGTTCACCGATGTCACCGCGACGAGTGGTACTGGAGGGGGCGCATTCCTCAGTGTCGGCGCCGCTTGGACAGACGCTGATCACGACGGCGATCTCGATCTATACGTCACCAATTTCTCCTCACTGACAGCGGAAACCAATGGCGCACCAAACTTCCTTTGGCGGAACAACGGCAATGGCTCCTT
Organism: Candidatus Parabeggiatoa communis; assembly: GCA_035871815.2. Lineage (GTDB taxonomy): Bacteria > Pseudomonadota > Gammaproteobacteria > Beggiatoales > Beggiatoaceae > Parabeggiatoa > Parabeggiatoa communis. Next base: position 471 of record JAYQWI020001521.1, on the reverse strand, counting down.
TACCGAAGTCGCCACCAAATCAGGCATCAGTGGAGAAAATGCTGCCAGCATGGCAGTCCTTTTCTTTGATATTGACGATGACCGAGACACCGATCTTTACCTCATCAATCACGGTTCAGCTAATCGGCTATTCCTGAATGATCGGGCAGGACAATACACCGATGCGACTTCGTGGTTTCCTGCACTCGCCGATGCGGGGCCCGGTTTGGGCGCGTTACTCGGTGATGTGGATATGAATGGTCGGGAAGACATGCTTTTGTTGCGAGGGCCTGAACCACCGCGCCTATTCCTACAAATCGCACAGGGCCAATTTATGGAAGATTCCACTTTTAAATCAAATACTTGGAAATTAGAAGGCGCATCTGGTGGTCTGTTTGGTGATATTGATATTGATGGTGATTTAGATATCATATTGCTCAGTGCTAAAACGAATGACAAAATAAGCCATCAAATCCTGATGAACAAGGGCAC
>JAYQWI020001520.1:0-9961 GCA_035871815.2 Candidatus Parabeggiatoa communis | reverse complement strand
TCAAGTCGTTTTACTCTTAAGATCAGGTGAAGGCATCCCACTGACACCCAGCAGCAGTTTAGGCAAAACAAAGAAACAAAACAGAGTCGATCAAATCACCCAATTTCTCCAATAGTTATTCGTCTCTTAGCGTCTTAGCGTCTTAGCGTGAGATCAATCTCACGCTTTGCGCGAAGTCGCAAAGATGAATGGGTAATTGGATGGGGAGGGTGGGGCTGCTGTGTTTTTATAACGCACGCAATAGACGCAAGAGAGGCTTTATACCGTTTCAATATTTAATAGAAGCAAAGTCTCGCTTGTTATGCACAACAGTAAGCACTTTAACGACACTATCAGAAACTTGATAAATTAAACGATAGGAATAAACAAATAATTCGCGTACATTTTCATCGCCTACTTCTGGCACGACTCTACCCATTTTCGGAAAATCGTTTAATCGTTGGGATTTATCAACAATTTCCTGTATGACTTTTTTTGCATAATACTTTGAATCCCTAGCAATGTAATCATGAATTTGCTTCATATCTTGTCTTGCAGGCTTAGTCCATTTCACCATAATTCAATCTCTTTTTTGAAATCCTTAATATCTATAACGTCGTCATTGGCAATCGCATCTTGAGCTTGACTAATTTTATCCAACACATAAAGTCTATACATCATGTCATCAATACTCGCCGTCTCAGGTAAGGTTGATATAGCACCAAGAGCTTGTTGCTTGAGTGTTTCCATAGTAAAAACCTTTTTTGTAAGTGACTAACCTAACTTTTAATTATCAATCATCCCTTGTTTCAAATCGTTTGTCAAAATCACGAGAGTCAGTCAAGTTTTTAATATCAAATCATATGGATAATATCTTACCATAATACAAAACCCTATTGCTTTAAATTGACGAAGAGATTTAAGGGATTTCGTAGAGTGGGTGGGATCGCTTAAGGCAATAAACTCAAGATCAACCCAAAAGCGAATCGCCCGCTTGCCCACCATCCTTAGCGTCTTAGCGGCTTTGCGTGAGATAAAACTCACGTTTTTTGCGCGTGAAATGTGAAACGCTGATTTTAATATATCCTTTTTAACCGTATCAAGCTTTGGTAGTCCCTACAAACCAATGGAGGTATTCAAACAGTGCGAATTGGGTAATTGTTCATGACAGAATTGGGATGATTAAAAGCCACTTCAAGTGGCAAAATTAGAATTGGACGGATTTTGAAATTGACAGGATTTGAGCAATGGGGCGAATTTGAAAATAGGTATATAACTACAAGGATTAATGTTACTCTTACCCCAATTATTTTAAGTAAGTTAGATGGTAGGCAAGAGGTTGCCTACTAACGAAGATTGAGAAAACGTGGTCTGTCCCCTATTTTCCGTTACTCTGACCCCAATTATTTTCAATTATTATTTTTGACGCCTTTGTCAGGTTACGTTTTACAAGCTCTCTATTTGCTCTATGGACAAGCCGGTCACCTCCATGATAGTTTCTATGGATATCTTAGCTTCTTTCATATTTTTAGCCATTATTGAAACTCCTTTCTCCATTCCCTTCTCCATTCCTTCTTTCCTAGCTTTTTGAGTTTGTTCTTGCAGATATTCTTCATCGGAATATTCCTCTTTCATCCGCGCATATTCTGCCGGGCTAATTTTATCTTTCTTAATTAATGAAAAGATTTCTTGAATAATCTCATTTTGGTAATCACTTTCTTCAACTTGTTGATCCAAACTATCATTTATGGCTTTTAACCATTCTTTATAAGGTTCGGGAGTTTTATCGCTGACATATTTAGGACAGACATAAACAATTTTATGCTGAGTTTCTGCGATGCTGGTGCCATCTAATTTCTTGGGGCTAAAATCAGTGGTTAATATGTCGGTTTGATGTTTATCGCCAGAGGTTAAAACGACAATTGTATAGACCTGCTTATTTGGTTTATAATTCGCAGAACTCGTAATTTGTTCTAGTAAAGCCACGCAGTGATAATGAAGAAAACGGTCATAGTGGTCTTGATAACGTTTATGTTGAATATCAACAATGAGGCGGTTTTTTTTATCGATGGCAAATAAATCAAAACGACTATCCACATTTCCAATAACGGGTGAAAAAGATTTTTCCGTTTCGACTTTATCAATTTCAATCTCTATTCCAAGCATATCTTTCACAAAGGCCGTAAATATATGCGGTTTGGAAAAGACTTTCTTAAAAATAACGCCATAGCGTAAAGGGGCAACTTCAATCATTATTTTATACCCGTAAATTTAGCCAATTTGTAGGCAACCTTCATATTATTACAAAAGTAGTGAATAATAGTTTTTGTAAAGTAACAATATTCGATTCTGAAACGACTGTCAACTACTTTTGAAGATGACATGAATGTATATGATTAGTCATGAATACCCAAGCATGAATACCTACTTGATATTTTTTTGAAAATAACTTTAGCCAAGGCAGATAAGCCTTCATATCTACTTCATTTCCGAAACACACTTGACGGTTGTTGCATCGAAGAATGATATGTTGTGGAATATCTATTGGCGAAGCTCTAACTAAACTAACCTTGCCATGAATCATCTTATTAATTTATTAATATTAATTTTTGACAGACATTGTTATATCAAAATTAGTATCAAATTAATTTTACTCTGACCCCAATTATTCTGTTATATCCAAAATGGTGGGCAAGCGGGCGGATAGAAACGTGCCCAAATTGGATAATTGTGCCGCCCGCACCCTACCTGGCTGCACAATCTTGATAAGTCGTGTTTAAGACAAGAGAAGGTTAATTTTCTATCACATAAAAATTAGGTCAGGTGAATTTGTAAGTATGTCCCATCAGCAAAATTGCATTATATTCATCAAAATATTTAATTTGAGCATTCATATTTGCCATTCTTTCTACTGGCATTTTAACAACAGGTGGGTTGTTATCTAATACACTGGCAATTACAAATAATTTTTGGTTGTTTTGATAACCACTTAGGTTTATACTTTCACTCTGAAAAATTTTTAAAGTGTTTTCCAATTGAGCATAAGCATCACGTTTTTTTTTATTGCGTTTATTATGTTTATTAGACGAGTCTGCTTCTATCTTTTTTAATTCTACAAAAATTATTTCATCAGCATTGAAAACTGCAAAATCACATTTACTATCATCTTTATCACACAAAATGCAATGATCTATTTTAAGAAAAGAGAGCAAATATTCACAAGGGTTTTCAATTATAAACTGGCCATATTGGCCATCAATCAGTAATCGACATGGTGAAGTCGGTTGGTCATCTATCACTTCAAAAGCAGGGAAGCAAATATCCTCTAAGCAATTGTTAGATGAACATAAAACAAAGCTATTAATTATTTGTTCTTTTAAATTCACGATATACACTCATTAAGCTGTCAAAAACATCCATAATTTCGTCTGAAGTATTATCCAAAGCATTCTCTGGGATCATGCCAGTATCTTTATCAATAAGATTGACAGAACAATCTACATTTTCCTCGTTTGATAAATAATAAAAGGCAATATCTGACGATGAAATAAAATTGTTTAAACCAGTTACTTCAACGAGTTTTTCTGTTGATTCTGGATATTCTGTCTGAATTTTAGAAGCAAATAGTAAGTTGTTAATTGGAGCATGAACATAGGGACTATGCGTCGTAATAATCATTTTATGTCCATGACTCAAAACTTTTTCAGCTAACAATTCAACGAGAGATTTTTGTGCCATCGGGAATAGATTAAGTTCTGGTTCCTCAAAGGTATAACTCTTTTTAATTTCATCTTGACTAAAATAGTCAAAAACAATGAGTGCCGGAACAACAGCTTGAAGCCCACTAGCAGATTCAGACAACAACAACTTTTTTCCATTTGGTAATATAATGTAATCTTTACCATTTTCTTTTTGGTAAGTGACATCAAATAAACCGAGGTATAGCTTTTCGATAACAGAAGAGGCTTTATTAAAAGTTCCTGTAAAATCTAGCAATATTTCAGGAAACAGCCCAATTAATTTCTCTCTTTCAAGTGCAGCGTATTTTGGAGATAAAAAGCTTACAACGCTTCTTTCAGCTGGAAAATAGATCACTTCTTTAAAAACACTGCGAACTAGATTTTTAGTTGAATTACTAATTTTTCCTTCTTCCATCGACTTAATAAAGTTGCTAATCTTGTTTCCTTCTATTGTCTGACTAGAAGTATTTTTTTCGAGATATTTTAATAATATCTTCAAAAAATTTTGACGAACCTCTCCCTCATTATAAATAAAATAAAAACCGATCTCAGACTGGTACTCAATGTAAGTAGATTGTTCCAAAAAATTAGCTATTTGGTAATAACATAATTTTTCTTCAAAAAATTCAACATGACGAACGTCCCCTTCCCAAAAATCAGTGCTTCTAAAAATAGAAACAAGTTTGGCAAGTGTACTTTTACCCGTACCTGTTTCCCCGATGAAAACTGTTAAATCTTTGAGCTGTACCTCTATCTTTCGGATAGCACCAAAATTTTTGACAATAAGCTTTTCCATTTTAACTTACTCCTGATAAGGCTCAAAACGTCTTTTATCATAATAGAAAATAACAAAATCGCCATCCTCATCTATAAGCCCTAAGACTAAATCAAGGGGTTCGTTGAAATAATGGCTTCCAGATTCTTGTTTATTTTGATCTCTTAAAGGCGAATCTAAAACTTGCATAACAATAGCAGGTTCACGGAGTGCGGGTCTTGCTTTGTTGCTTAAATCTTTTTTCCAAACAACCAAATCTCCCGGTTTAAAATCATAAATTTTATTAAACTCATCCTTTGCTATGCGAAGCTTGCTAATATGCGCCGGTACATTTTCAATTTCACGGTTGCGAAAGCGTTCTTTGAGCATTTCTACAATTTCAGTTTCTAATTTTTTTTCTGCCATAAGCTGCTTTTTCCTTTTTAGTGTCACTTCCAGAATGGGGATGATATTCTAACACAGAAAAAAATAATTGAAATAATTGGGGTTAGAGTAAAATTATATTCTGGTAATCTTTATCCGCGTAGAAACAGGCATTTCGATTGTTGCCCAGTTTCTTGATTCCATCAAGTTTTAAACGAGAACGACGAGACATGAGTGTAAGAATAAAAAATTAAGGCTCATATCGGGTTTTGAGGTTCTACATACTGTTCAGTAATGCAACTATTTGATTTGGAAAGCATTTTATAAATCCACAGAGGCCCTGTTTACCGTGAGCACCTCAAAACCCAATATGAGCCATTCTTTTAAGGTAATGACAGAAGTGACAACTCGTATAGAACCTTTGTCGAAATTTTCAAAAAAGGGATCAAGAATGGGCAAATAAGTCGGATGTTCTTCAATAAAATAAATAAGCGGTGCCGTGTCTAACGCAATGAGTTGTCCTTGTAATGCTTTTATCCATTCCATGAATTTAGCGAAGCATTAATATAGTCTTTGACTAACACATCTTGCCATAAGTGTTTACCTAAACCGCGTAACTCTAAAATACGGCGACGCGTTTTTGGTTGTAACACTGGTTTATCTTGGCTAGGAGTCGTTTGTTCATTTTCCACTTCACGCGACAGAATTGACCATTCATGGTTTTTTGTTGTCGTTAATTTAAGATCGTTTTTATCAATAATATATTCAACAAAATTCAGCACTTCTGCTTGAAGTGGTAAAGGTAATCTTTCGACATGATTAGCAATCGTTTTAACAGTATCCATAATATTTTTGGTTTTAATTGGAAAAAAATGGAAAAAAGTAGCACAAGTTATGCATCTACCATAGTGAGTATCTCATTTTTAACAAATAACAGGTTTTTGTAGATTGATTTTAAATCTTCTATTTTAGTCGAGTCAAAGTTTTGCGAGATAAAGTATTGATATTTATGGAGTTCTAATTTTTCTAAGATCGCAAAATGCCAATTCCCACCGGTAATATAAGCCCCTTTGATGAATCTCCAGTCATTTAATTCAACCGCACTGATGAGTTCAGCTAACAATTGTGGTCTTGGATTGCCATACTCTTCACTTCTTTTAAACTCTTGAATAAAAAAATACGGTTTTTGGCTCTCGGTTAACCCTTCGGACACGACAAAATCGGCGGTACCCTTTAAGATAAATTGACTTGTCTTGTAGGTTACTGAGCAAAAATAAAATTCACATTTTAACGTCTCTCAGCGAATTTGTATTTACCGGAAGCCTTTAATTTAGCTTCCAATTGTTGGTAATGTTTCAACAGTTTGTCTAAGTCATGATCATATTTCTTGGAAATTTCATGACGTATCTTTCTAATTTCAATGATTTCGCCACCTTTCATAAATTATTCTTCCTCATCTTCTAAAAGATTTAATGGTGTTGCTAATAGAGGAGTCGGTAATCCGATTTGAAAATTGATTCTACGAATATGCTCCAGTTTGTTAGCATTAGCAAGATGTTTACAATTCCAGGTTAATAGACAATCCATTCGGTGATAACAAGCAATGGCTAAATGTAATGCATCACCATTTGGATCAGAAGGCATTATCAGATGTTCAATATAAATTTTGGTTATTTCAGTGATTTCATTATTTATTTTGAGTAGCGTTGTCTTATCTAATAAATTGAGACGATTGTTGGTATGTTCGCTAGTACCTTGTTGTAATTCTTCGATAACAGCAACACTGGAATTTAAGTGGTGTAGCGAGGCGTATTTATTCCACCACTCATGAGTCCATTCACTTCTAGCTACCGATTGTACATCAGTGCGTGAGCTATAATAAAAACTAGGTATAGTTGTTTCAATATAGATATTAGCCATTTCTATTAGTTAAGTTCAATTTCTAATTAAATTAATAGCCATAAGGTTTGATCAAAAAAGCATCAATCATAATTAATAATGGTCAAAGTAACAAAGTTTAGCTAAACAAAAAACGACTGACTATGATGAGGTTATTTATTTTTTGCAATTTCAATTGCCTTAGGAAGTTCCAAAAAAATAATTATCCCAAAAGGCTAATTCAAGCCGGTTTGTTTAATTTCTCTCATTCTCTGCGGCTCTGCGTGAGCCGACAGTTTGTTACAAATAATTTGTGTGCATAGAGTAGGACAGGGGGGGAATGGAAAAAAGAAATTCTCATCTCTATCTATCATTATTTAAACGGCGTGAATTTTCCAAAAGGCACTGTTCTTTTTCGAGTCAAATCAACTTTGAAGGTACTGGGATTTTCAATTTCTTCCTGAGTACATTGTCTTAACTGTACTTCATCGATATAGCCACCCGGCAATACCACTAACATCGCATCCAAATCCACGGCAGGTGAGTCAATGTGAACGAAACCATCAATCCCTAATCTTTATGACGCACTGACTAAACTATCAGGAGAAGCGATAAATTGGTTAGATCGCATAATAATATTTCCGCCTCGTCCTTCCTCTGCTTGGGCTATAATTTGGCCTTTATCCAAGACGAAAAAAGTGGGATGAGAAATTGTGATATTGCCACCATCACCAGTGCCACCTTTAACACTGGTTGTGATTTGCCCTTTTTGTGAATACAACAAATTAGGTGTGTTTATAGTGATATTACCCCCTCCGGCATTTTGGGTAGAGGTGCTAATGAAACCGCCTTTTATGAAAGTCATTGCGTTGGCACTGAGGATAATATTGCCTGCCATACCAGCATTGTCGGCAGTACTTTTTGAACTGGCAGAAATGCCGCTGATGGATAAATCACCCTTCGATTCTGGAAAATTGGTTTTAAAATTGTTTTGGGATTTTGCCGGTTCTCTTAGCACGAAGTGTACTGAGTCGCCTGAGATAGAAATATTACCATCAACTTCAATGTTGATCTGGCCACCTGCTGCATCGCTATTCGTCGTGCTAGCAATCACAGCACCATCAGTAATAGATAATGCCTGAGCTTCTATTTTTAGGTTTCCAGCAGGGCCCGTATTATTGCCTTTAGCACGTACATAGATGCCGCTACCAAAGCCTTCGTCGTTTTCACCATAAAGATTGACACCCTCAAGTTTAATGAGGCCATGCACACGAAGGGTAATATTTCCGCCTTGTCCACTGATTTTACCGGGTTTAGAAATCGTACTGCTAGAAATCATGGCACCTTTTTCAATCACTAACGTCTTGGCTTCTAATACGATATTTCCAGCATCATTGGCAATGGCTTTGCTGGGGTTAGAATTAGAAAAGAGGCCGCTCACCAAGCCACTTGTGTTCGCTTCTGATAGAGTCACTTTACCCTCTGCAAGAATAGTAATCTGTCCACCCTTGCCGGGGCCAAAAGTGGTTCCGCTTAGATAGGAACCCTTTGCCACTAGAACCTCTTCTGCTTCTATGAGAAGTCTACCGCCATTGCCACCAGTACTGGCACTGAAGGGTGAAATATAAATACTGCTATTTTTTTCAATATTGAATCGTTCGTCAGCACGAATAATAACCTCTCCAGCATTTCCGTTTCCAAGCGTACTATTTGAAATACCACTATCCTCTATAAAAGAGATATTTGAAGCTTCAATTAAAACCATTCCAGCATCGCCAGCACCTTCCTCTTTGTCGTAAGTATTCATGTTAATGTTGCTACCGTCTGAGAAACTAACAGAATCATTCGCTTGGATTTTAACGAGGATATTTGTACCCTTTCCTGAAGTATGTGCGTCAATTTGACTTTTATCGAATGCTGACAGTTTTTCGACTTGAATATCCACCAAAGCCCCATTTTGATCGCCTAGTGTTTTAGCTTCAATAACACTGTTATTGAGAAAAACGTGCTTACCGCGGATAAAAACTTTACCATTGCCTTCACCACTGACTGCAATAACGGATTGATTGGTAATCTGTATATCATCGAATTGCGTCAATGAGGGCACACCCATAAACCCTTCCCCTAATATCACTTCAGCACTTGAGGCAACACTAACCAGATTGATTTGCCCAGAGGGGGCTGACAGAGTGGGTAAACGGGTAATATTAGTCAATTCATTGCCCTCTTTATCAAGCGTTAGTGTTTCAAAAAAGAGGCCATTATTAATATCAAGAGAGCCACCAATCAAAGACAAGCTTTTGCCATCAGGCACTTGCAACAAGGCATTATGAGTTTCTGATTCATTTAAAACACCGCCGCCATTGACTTGAATGCTTCCGTGAGAATTATCCAAAAAGCCAAAACTTTCAATTGGGGCGACTGCCAATAAACTGTTATTTGGATAACGCGCAGAAAACCGTCCCCCATCTCCCAAACGCAGATAATCAGCTGTGCTGGCATGAAAAGAGCCTTGTAAATCTAACCGGGCATTAGGCCCAAACATAATGCCGTAGGGATTCAGGAAATACAGGTTAGCATTGGGAATGGTTGAGCGGATGAGTCCATCAATGTTGGAGGGATTGCCACCCGTCACGCGGCTGATAACGTTAATAACGCAATTAGGCCCGGAAAAAGTGGCACTTTCAGAGCGATTCAAGTTAAAGTCTTGAAAACCATGGAACAGGTTGCCACCCATTTGCTGGCCCAAGTCTGCCCCAATTTGATAATCAGGGCCAAGTAAATTGGCGCGGGAGCCGAGGGTACCGTCAGTGGTGATTTGAGCGTTGATGGGTAAGCTGATGATGAGTAAAAAAATTAAAAATAGGGAGGATAATGTCGTCATATCTAAACTTATTAAAATGAAAAAAAGGGCAAAATCGTTATCGGTGTATAAATGGAAGAATGAAAAATAAATCATTTTTCACGCAAAAGTTTTTGCGTGAAAACCCATTTTTAGCGATACTAACTGGACAAACTATAGTTTTTCAGTTATCAGTTACCAGTTATCAGTTATCAGTTACCAGTTACCAGTTACCAGTTACCAGTTATCAGTTATCAATGCCTTGATATCCACTATTGGAAAGGCCAACATATTTATCTGAACATATTTATCTGACAAACTATAGCGTTTCTCGATTGAATGAACCTTCGGTGTGCTTCGCTAAGTACAAATCATTATCGTTTC
>JAYQWI020001519.1:0-5997 GCA_035871815.2 Candidatus Parabeggiatoa communis | reverse complement strand
AGATTGCGGTTTATGAGTTCAATGGTGAAACCAGCGAACCGCTTTCCCTTGATAGTGTTTTCTTTATCAAAGGTGATATTGATGGCGATGGCAGTTTAGAAACGATTACGGGTTCAGAAACGGCCAATGAAATCAGTGTTGATGGGGTGACTTTTTCTGTCTTTACTGAATCCGTTGAGACGAGTACACGTCGTGCGACACGTAAAGGCGCTAAAGGTAAAGGGAATAGTGGTAGTCAAGGGAATAGCAGTGAAAAGAGTAGCAGTAAAGGCAATGTGACGATATGCCACAAAGGCAAACAAACTAAAACTCTCCCTGAATCGGCTTTAAAAGGCCATCTTGGGCATGGCGATACCATGGGCGCCTGTAGTCCACCTCCTGTTGTTCAGGATAAGAAACCAGAAAAAAAGCCAGAAAAAAAGCCAGAGAAAGAACCAGAGAAAGCACCAGATAAAGCGCCTGAAGAAAATAAGAACAATAATGATAAGAAAGTGACGATCTGCCATAAGGGTAAAGAAACGATTACGATTTCAATCAATGCCTTACCGGCTCATCTTGGACATGGGGATACTGAAGGGGCCTGTTCTACTGGCAGTTCTGGCAATAGTGGGGGGAATACAAACACACAATATGGTGTGAATGTCGCCGCAGGCGATGTGAAGGGTGATGGGAAAGACGAAATCATTGTAGGTATGGCAAGTCAAGGGAGTCGCATTGAAGTGTATAACGCTGAGCAAGAAAGGCTGCTGGCCTTTGATGCGTTTACCAGTCAAAACGGCGTGTTAGTCGCGACAGGCGATATCAATAATGATGGCAAAGCGGAAATCATAGCCGCTGAGATCAAGGGGAGTGAAATTCGGATTTTTGATGGCAATGGGGAAGTTGTAGAAAGCTTTCCAGTCAGTGGGCAGATTATCAGTTTAGCCTTTGGACAAGGGGTGATAGATGAAGAGATTGAAGAGATTGAAGAGGTTGATGATGCCAGCGGTTCCACCGCTGGAACAACGGTGCCTGAAGGTTCAACGGCCGAATCAACTGAGGCCTCAAGTGGAGGCCTGACGACTCCTGAAAATTCAAGCACTGATAATGAGGCTGTCGCGTCAACACCGGATGAGGAAAACAGTCAAATCATGCCTGACTTGCCTGAACAGTTAGTCGGTGTGCCTATCACAACGGCTCCACCCGTTTTATCGCCACCACCTACGACGGGCACGATTGGGGAAACGCATCAATATAATGATCAAACGATAACAGATGCAGTGATTGAAACAGATGTCAGCATTTCTAATGTGCAGTTAGCGGGTGAGATTGAGAATCAAGGTTTAGTCTCTAACGCCACGGTTTTAGCTGATGCCACATTCACGGGTGGTCAAATGTCAGGTTATATCACGAATCAGGGAACAATCGTTGATATAGACTTTGTGGGTGCAGAAATCGTCGGCGGGCAGTTATCAGGCAAGATTACAGTGAACAGCGATAGCCGTACTGGGTTATTAGGGGTTTTGATCAATGTGACGATTTTGCCAGACACAACCGTGATAGGCGGTACGCTATCGGGAGAAATTGAGAATCAAGGCCTGTTATCGAATATCAGAACCCGATCTAATGCGAGAGTGAGAGGGGGTATTTTACATGGCCGGATTGAAAACAAAGGCCTATTACAAGACGTGGCTTTGGCCGAAGGAACACGGATTCAAGGCGGCAAACTTGCTGGCAAGATCAGGGGTTATGAACATGATAAGGCCTTGATTCAAGAGGCCTATATTCTTGAAGGCACAACGCTTGAGTATGTGATTATTGGTGTGGGTACTCATCTGGCCGATGATGTCGAAATCGGTGAAGGCGTTGTTTTTGAAAAGGGTGATGAATAATATCATTCACATTCAACCCCGCCACCTTTGAGGCCTTTTTGATATCGCTTTTCCCTGAAATGCTCCGGTTCTGATTACAGCATATAGTTAGTGATTTTCAACGAATGTTTGAATTAAGATTGCGTTTAGAAGACTGGACAAAAATACCCTACAAGACGCACCTTACATTCGCATCAGTTTCCAGAAGGTGCTGAAATTCCTAATTGTTTGCAAATTCGTGTGACCGTAAAAATCGGTATTTCGCGGTGGCGTGGCACTGAAGTGCGACGGTTAAGGATTGGATTTTCCCAAATAGAATGTTCTGATCCTTCACGTACAAACTGGCAACCTTGTTGGCTTAGATAATTCAGAAAATCACGCCGCTTCATACCGAGCCTCCTCTGGTACCACACGCACCAGATGGGTTGCTGTCAATAACAAATGTATAGGTTCTTCTAAGTCAGCCTCCAAATCAGTAGATAACGGCTCAGGTTGAGGTAAGGATTCGCCTTGCATCAGGTTAGTTTCTGCCATGTCAACTAAAGCACTGGCTAATAATCGACGTGCTTCTTGAAGAGTATTACCAAAGCTGATGGTACCCGGAAAATCTAAAACTTCGGCATGGACACCTTCATCAAGAAATTTATACATTGCTTTGTAAGTCAACATATTATCTATTCAAGTCGTTTTGCAATCTGGGTGATTATTTGGTTTTATAGGATAGAACGCTGATTTTACTGATTAAACTGATATCCACTGATCGAAAATCAGCTCATTTTGAGATTGCTATAAAGGGGGAGGATAAGGCATTTTTCTACCGCTTGAATCCGTTGCTCTCAAATTCAGGTTATGTCGGCGCATGAAATCCTGTGCGGTTTGATGAATATAAGCACATTCTTTTTCAGGTGACATTGATTCAATCGCTTTTTGCAATTTTGCTCTCCATTCAGGGTGTAATTAAAAGTGATAGTTGTAGGGTGGGTAGAGCGTAGCGAAACCCACCATTTGCGACTTCGCGTAGTGGGTTTAGGTGGGTGCTACGCTACGCTACGCACAGCGAAACCCACCCTACAAGACAACAAAACATCACTTTTAATTACACCCCTCCATTCAAGCACCTCTGCTAGTGACTTATCAATTTTCAGGGCCATTATCACTTACCTCCATTGGTATTATCAGTTGTAATGGTTTCGTAGAACCATTTAACATATTAATTGCATTGACTTTTTTTTGCTGATGTACGTTGGCAATATGTCGTCAATTCCAACTGACTACAAAATCATCAATGATAATGGTTTTTCGTCTCACTTGATAAGTGGTTTGAGCTTGTGCGGTAACGAGATCAAGTCAGGGAGCCGGTAACATCACGCCAAGTTTACTCCCTTTAGATTGCACTTTAAATTGACACGCATACATGTCTTTGATGTTGTTTTCATTCATGATTTTGCTTGGGCGTTTCCAAGTCGTCAACGAAAATAATGATGGCATTCAGTTTGAGTTCGAGTTCACGCTCATTGTCCATAAATGAAAGAAAGCCAAGATGTCCAAACTTGAATTTGGTGGGAAAAGAAACGCCACCGGCTGCAACAGACATCCTAGCAATAAAAAATTACCATTCAAATGCAAAACGAACAAACTCCTTTAGTCGTGGAACATGATCAAGATTTTCGCGCCCATCACAAACATCGTTAATCTTACACCATGCTCTATAAGGCTTATCACTTAACGGTGCCTTATTGGGTTCCCATAAAATATGTTCAAATGTATCCTCAACGACAAATATTTCAGCACCATTGGCTACCTGCTTAATTCGTTCATTAGCACGATACGGATGTATTGGACGTATTTCCTTCAATTCTTCATCAGTTTTTCCTTTTCTGTCACAATCATGAATTATGCGAAATGGAATCCCAAATTGGCTAAGTAATTTAGCAATTGGAAGAATTGTCCATTTTCCACTACACGAAACGATAGAAGTATTATCACTACTGCTACTGTTAATACCAGCTAGAGTTAGCAAATGTTGACTATGGCATAATACAGCAACTTCAGTATCCCCTTCTACAAGAACAACACGTTGTGCAAAAAAAGCTTCATTCACGGTTGGATGAAAATTAAGAGCAGCACGAAGTGCTTCTCGATCTTCTTTATGAGAGGGATTGTCCTCTTTAAATGGATCATCTGACAATTGAACCATCTCAATAGCTTCTTTGGGTGAAGAACGGCGAAATATTACGAGAGACTTTGGGTCGTTAGCAACATCAATTAAGAACGGAGAATGTGTGCTAATAATGACTTGCCAATCACTACGTTCAGCAATACCTTCCAACGCATTCCTTAAACGGCGCATGAGGTGTGGATGCATATAGAGTTCTGGTTCTTCAAAAAGTAATACCGTTGCCCGTTGGCGCAATTTATTTTCTGTGCGTTCCATAACGGCATCTTGTTTGGCAAGATATTCAATCAAAGCAAAAACAAGACTCCTCTGAACTCCATGGCCTTGAAGATAAATTGGCGTTTCAGTACCATCATCGAGAGCAATTGTGGCATTTGATCCCAAAAATTTATTAACATCTGGCTTGTCAAGGGAAATAATTGCTTGAGTTTCGACAATGGAAGACATCCTTTGAGAAATTTCTTCAGCCACTTCTTGTACCAACGTTAATGGTTTGCCATTTTCCGTTAAACTACCCTTTTTTCCACTAATTCGTGAGGATAAAGTCTCTACAGAGCTTAAGAAATTTTGATATTCGTCCGATTTCTCTATAGCAGGAATAATGATTGTGTTTAACAATAAACCAAAAGAAGTTTTTTGGGTTGTTTTTGTTTCGTCAGTAGCATCTTTAACAGCGGGAACAATTACGGCTTGAGGAATTGCTTGCTTTAATGCAGGTGTTATACTGATACCTTCAGAAGTCCAATGTTCTTCCCCAAAAATTATCAATTCTGGATGCTTATCGCGTACTTCCTGCCGCACTCGTTCTTGGTTTGCTTTCGTCCGCCAAGTCGTGCCATTTATTTCGAGTTTTTTTGCAATTTCTTGGATTTTTGGATTCAATTCTTTCCATTTGTCAGCCCAATCATCAATCGCTTCATCACTCACGTAAGCCTCATAATCTGTGGTTATGCTACCTTTCTCGCGTGATGCTTTCATCCGCAGACGAATTTGATTGTTGTTGACAAGGCTTGCAACCCCTGGCCTATCTTTCTCCCATTCTTGAATGTCATCAAAATGTCCCTCAATGATAATGGGAAGAGCTTCATATCCTTTTCGCCATTCTTCTGGTTTTGGTTTTGTCTGATTTAAAAAGACTTCGATTGCTCGAAGTAAAGTGGACTTTCCAGAATTGTTTTGGCCGATGAATGAGGTAAATTCTCGAATGTTCAAAGAACAATCCTCAATACATCTAAAATTCTGGACACTGATATAGTTCAATCTCATATAATGCCTCTTTGTATAAAGTTTGATTTACAGTGTTAGTCTTTAATTTTGACTTGCACTAACATCGCTCCTGCCTCTATCACCAACCTCAAAATCAGGCCGACGAATAAGTTGCGGAATAAAGTTGAGTTTGTCGTTAAATTTTTCATGGTGGTGTCTCCTGTCTTATTCTGATAACTTTATGTCATTTTCTATCAAATAGGTCAAAAGAAATTGTTTTGTTTAAGAGTATTTGAGACAACAAGGATTATTATACCTCAATCATTTTTCGCAATTGAGAAACTTGCAGGGCTAATTCCTCTTTATTCAAACCATCAATTGGAATACCGTAGCGAAAGAGTAATTCTAAAAAACCTCTATAACCCATATTTAAAATGTCACCACATTCTTGAATAGACAGATGACCCTTCAAATATTCCCAAATCACTAATCCCATTTGTAATACTTCTCTAATAGATTCAGTTTGTTGCTGATGCGCTTCAAAAATAATATCTGGAATTTGGAAGGTAATCGCTGTTTTATTATTTCCCATTTTTCCCGTTTTTAGCATAAGGCCTCCATTTGTTCAGACATTGCTCCAGGCCCTAGCGCCAAGGCTGAAGACAAATGGTATCAATCACAGTTTGACTTAAACTATAGCGTTTCCCGATTGAATAAAGTACAGTTATATCAAGAAAATAGAACCGCAAAATAAATTTTGCACTC
>JAYQWI020001518.1:0-2128 GCA_035871815.2 Candidatus Parabeggiatoa communis | reverse complement strand
AAAAAGCGGCCCAAGAAGCGGCCCAAGAAGTGGCCCAAGAAGCGTCGGCAGAAAAGAAACGTGTGCTGATTCGTCAGTTACATCGCAAATTTTCCTCTCTTCCCAAAAGAGTCGTGCAGAAAATTGAAGCCACTGACGATCGTGATCAATTGGATAACTGGCTAGATCAAATTATTGTGGCTGATTCTTTGGCCGAAAGAGAACGCCTTGCCACTGGCAAAAGCGATAATACGTTAATTATAGCGTTTTCCTTTTGGGTGAAAGACATAATTTGTAGTGTCAAGCCCTTGTGGTTGCCCTTGTTTGTTTTTAAGCCAAGCGAAAAATATTGGCAGCTTGAGTAGATAGAACGCTGATTCTGCTTCTTGTCATGATTTTTATCCTATTTTTTGAATCAGTGTTAATCAGGCCATCATCAGTTTAATCAGCGTTCTATCATATCATTTGAGTTCGTATCTTATTTAAGATAAACTCACATAATTTTGGATTTTGACTTCGTTTTTCCAGTCATCAGGAATCCCCTCTTCCCCCTGAATCAATGACAGAATACCCCCAACAATGGCACAAGTGGTATCACGATCTCCCAAAGCTGAAACGGTATGCCATAACGCTTCAACATAACTATCAAGATGACGGGCAACGCACCAGATGGTAAACGCAACCGTATCCGATGCCAAGAGTTGACTACCATTACCCAAAGCACTCACTGCCGTTTCTATAGAATAATTCAGTGGTAATGAAAGCGCAGCATTGAGTTTGGAACGAGTATCACTGTCAGGCGTGTGTGAGAAAACAAACTCTAATAAATCATACCCCGAATTAGCCTGTAAATCATCTCGTGTGCGACAAGCCCAAGCGGCCGCTAAAGCCACCGCTATCGCACCCGCTTGCCCTTCTGGATGATCATGAGTCACTTCGGCTGATAAAGTCGCTTGATGAATCACCTTTTCGATATCATCGAAAAAATAAGCCCCCAGCGGCGCGACACGCATCGCTCCCCCATTCCCCATTGAACCCATGCCATCAAAAACCTGTTGAGAAACGGTTCGCCAATGCACCCCTTCACTTATACTTCTTAAAATAAAGTGCGCCATGCCACCATAACCCCGATTCGGTTCCTCAATATAATGACGAGCAAATGTCTGAGCTAACGCATCTTGATTGATTTCTTCATACTGGCTTAAGACTTCAACAATGCCTATAGACATCATCGTATCATCTGTAAAATTCCAGGGTTTCATCGGTAACGTTCTGTTTTCAATCAGTTTTTTTGCATACCAATCTGATGCGAAAAAACCTTGTCCAAAGGCATCACCTACTGATAAACCTAATAAAGACAATTGAGCCAGCGCAAGGCGTGTTTTTGATTCTGTATTCACTTATTTTATCCTTCTAAGATTTTGGATACAGGCAACATTATTCCAGTTAATAAAATCATATCGTTAAAAATAATCCGTTTTGTTATACTGCTCGCCTTATTGTTTAGTGAAAATGAATCAAAGCGATGGGCGCATTCCCAAAAAACGGCTCATTATTAGTCTTGGCCTTCGCAAAATAAATTTGGAACGAAAATCAATCTCCTTCGCTTTGCCGTTAACTTGGAGAGCAAAATTTATTTTGCCATTAACTTGGAGTGCAAAATTTATTTTGCCGTTAACTTTTCGTTCCAAATTTATTTTGCGAAATGACCCTTTTTTTGGGAATGCGCCCCAAAGCGATTCATGCAGAAAAAACGGATGTGTCTTCTTGAATCTTTCTTAACTACGAAGGGTTATTCGTTTATTTCCTAATTCGTTGTACGATATTATATAAGATCACATTTCAGCCTCACTACCTGCTCAATCACCTCCTCAATCTGTTGTCTGAATGTTAATATACCACAAATAGCATCCGCTCCCGCCTTTCGCAAAGCCAAATTACCGCGCTCATGCGAGGAAACCGCCACGATTTTTACAGGCCAATTCTGCGCTCTGATTTTTTTGACTAATTCATCCCCTTTCCCATCATCCAAATCAAAATCAACCAAAACGACATCATAGTCATCTTGAGAAAGAAGCGCCCAAGCTTTTGATAGTGTTGAGACAATCCTAACGGTGTGCTGATTAAGCAATGTCTCAGTAACGATTTT